>DASWMB010000262.1:0-16952 GCA_036399955.1 Allosphingosinicella sp.
TCACCCCGCTCGCCTTCGGCGAGTCGACCCTCTCCCCTGCAGGGAGAGGGTGGGCTTTCACTCCGGCAGCACGCGCCGGCCGGCCATCTTGTGCACGCGGCCGTGCCGCATCACGAAGGCGACATTCTCCAGCACGCGCACGTCCTGGAGCGGATCCCCCGCCACCGCGATGATGTCCGCATCGCGCCCGGCCTCGATCGTGCCGACCGTGTCTTGCCTGCCGAGGAGAGTCGCCGCGCCGACCGTCGCGGAGCGGATCGCCGCCATCGGCGTCATCCCCGCCCGTACCATGAGCGCGAACTCCTCGGCGTTGCGGCCGTGCGGGCTGACGCCGCTGTCGGTCCCGAACGCGATGTTGACGCCCTCGCGGATCGCGCGGGCGAAGGTGCGCTCGGCATTGCCGGCCGCCTCCCGCGCCTTGTCATACTGCGCCTGGGTGAGCGCGCCGCGCTGCCCGTCCGCCACGGCGGCAGCCGGCGCCAGCAGCGTCGGCACGTAATAGGCGCCGGTCTGGCGGTAGAGCACGAAGGTGCGGTCGTTGCTGAAGGTGCCGTGCTCGATCGAGCTGACGCCCGCCTCGAGCGCCGCATTGACCCCGTCGGCGCCGTGGGCGTGCGCCGCCACCCGGCGCCCGAACATCCGCGCCGTCTCGACGATCGCCCGCATCTCGTCCGGCATCATCTGCTGGTTGAGGCCGCCCGCGACGTTCGAGAGCACTCCGCCGGTCGCCGCGAACTTGATCACCTCGGCCCCGCGCGAGATCTGCTCGCGCACCGCGCGGCGGCAGTCGTCGGCGCCGTTGCAGACGTTGATCGCCTGCGGCTCGCGCAGCTCGGTCAGCGTCCGGTTGAGGCCGTTGACGTCGCCATGGCCGCCGGAGACCGAGATGCTGCGCCCGGCGGCGACGATCGTCGGCCCGTCGAAATGCCCGGCGTTGACCGCGTCGCGCAGCGAGAAGATGAGGTGCGGATCGTTGCCGAGGTCGCGCACCGTCGTGAAGCCTGCGAGCAAGGTGTTCCGCGCGTGGATCAGCGCCGTATAGGCCTCGTCCTCATAATCGCGGTTCGGCTCCTGGAGGCGCGCCTGCAGGCGGTCGTCGAGGCCGCGCAGATGGACGTGCATGTCCATCAGCCCCGGCAGCACGAACTGGTCGCGAAGATCGACGATGCGCGCGCCCGGCATGTCGATGAAGCCGTCGCGCACTTCGACGATCGTGCGGCCGCGCGTGACGATGCTGACGTTCCTGCGCGGCTGCCGCCCGGGTACGGCAAGCAGCGTGCCGGCATGGATGACGGTGACCGTCTCCGCCTGGGCCGCCGTCGCGGCGGGCGCGGGGGCCTGCGAGGCGGTCTGTGCGGCGGCGGGAGCGGCAAGCGCGAGCGCGAGCGCGGCGAGCGAGGTGCGGAGCAGCATCGACAAAGTCCCCTTGTTCTGGCCGCCCCAGAAGAGCGGCAAAGCGGTCGTCGTTCAAGGGGGAGCGTGACGCGCCGGTGGCGCGGAGATGCTCGAGCTAGGCCACCACTTCGACCGTGTGGATCAGCAGCCCGACCAAGCCGCCGACGATGGTGCCGTTGATCCGGATATATTGCAGGTCCCGCCCGACCGCCGACTCGAGCCTGTCGGTCACCGTCCGCGCATCCCAGCCGCGCACCGTCTCCGAGACCAGAGTGACGATTCCGCTGCCATAGGACGCCACCGCCCCCACCAGCGCCCGCCGCGCGAACTGGTTGATCGCGCGCTTCAGGCGCTCGTCCTGCTGGAGCGTGTCGCCGAGCTGGCGCAGCGCCTCGCCGAAGCGGCCCGCCATGGCCGCGCCCGGGTCGCGCGCCGCGCGGAGCAGCCCGGCGCGGGCATTCTCCCACAGCCCCTCGACCCAGTCCGCCACGGCCTTGTTGGCGATGAGTTCGTTCTTCCACTCCTCCACCTTGGCGCGGGTGTCGGGATCGTTCTGGAGGCCGGCGGCGAGGCTGGCGAGGCCCTCCTCGGCCTTGGCGCGGAGCGGATGCTTCTCGTCGACCGCCATGTCGATGGTGAGCTTTCTCAAGCCCTCCACCACCTTGTCGGCGAGCTTGGCGTCGAGCCCGGCCAGCCGCACGATCCAGCCGGCGCGCTCGTGCACCATCGCCCGGATGAGGTCCTCGTTCGCATCGAGCGTCCGGCCGGTCCAGGTGACGATCGCGTCCATGATCGGCACGTGGCGGTCCTCGCCGATCGCCGCCTCGAGCGACTGGCCGATCAGCGGCGAGACCTCCATCGCCCGCATCCGCTGCGCGACCGCGCCCTTCACCATGCCGCCGAGCCGCTCCTGGTCGAGCGCCTGGAGGATGTCGACGAACAGGCGCGAGGCGCCTTCGCGCAGGCGACCGCCGCCGGGAGGGTTCGCCAGGAACCGACCGGCCGCCCCCGCCACGTCGACGCGCCGCATCCGGCGCGCCACCACCGAGGGGGTCAGGAAATTGTCGTGCAGGAAGGAGGCGAGCGTATCGCCGATCCGGTCCTTGTTGCGCGGGATGATCGCGGTGTGCGGGATCGGCACGCCGAGCGGATGGCGGAAGAGGGCGGTGACCGCGAACCAGTCGGCGACGCCGCCGACCATCGCCGCCTCGGCGAAGGCGCGCACGAAGCCCCAGGCGGGATGCACGTCGTCGAGTTGGGTCGCGGCGATGAACAGGGCCGCCATGCCGGCCAGCATCGCCGTCGCCAGCACCCGAATCCCGCGGGCGCCCTTCTGCGCCGGGTTGAAGCGCGTCGGGCCGGAGCGTTCGCCGAAGCTCATGCCGCCTCAATAGACGGCGCGGGCTCGGGTTCAAACCGGGCCGGGGTCACGTCGCCGGGATCACTCCGCCGGCTGGGCAACCGCGCCCGGGGGCGCATCCTTGCCGCCGGTCGTGAACCAGCGGCGGAAGCGCGGCCCGAGCCGCTCCTCGACGCCGAGCGCGAGGCTGAACGTGCCGGGCACGAGCACCAGGGTGAGGAGGGTCGAGAGCACGAGCCCGCCGATCACCACCACGCCCATCGGCTGCCGCCAGGCGGCGTCGCCGTTGAGCGAGATCGCCGTCGGGATCATGCCGGCGGTCATGGCGACGGTCGTCATCACGATCGGCTGCGCGCGCTTGTGGCCCGCGTCCATGATCGCCTCGTATTTGGGCACGCCCTTGTTCATTTCCTCAAGCGCGAAATCGATCAGCAGGATCGAGTTCTTGGCGACGATGCCGAGCAGCATCAGGAGGCCGATATAGACCGGCATCGAGATCGCCATGCCGGTCATCATCAGCGCGATGAGCCCGCCGAGCGGCGCCAGCAGCAGCGAGCCCATGTTCACGAACGGCGGCAGGACCCGCTGGTAGAGGAGCATCAGGACCGCGAAGACGAGGAAGATGCCGGAGACCAGGGCGATCAGGAAGTTGGTGATCATCTCCTGCTGCCACTTGTTCTGGCCGAGCACGATCTCGCGCACGCCCGGAGGCAGGTTCGCCATCGTCGGCAGCGCCCTGATCGCCTTGTAGGCGTCTCCGCTCAACATGTTCGGCGCGAGGTCGGCGCCGATCGTGACGCGGCGCAGCTGGTTGCTGCGCTCGACGCGCGTCGGGCCCGAGCCGAAGCTGATTGCCGCGACGACCTTGAGCGGGACCGAGCCGCCGCTCGTCGTCGGCACCGGCAGGTTCTCGATCGTCGACAGGCGCTGGCGCGCGTTCTGGGGCAGCGATACGCGGATCGGGATCTGACGGTCGCTCAAGGAGAAGCGGGCGCTGTTCTGGTCGATGTCGCCGAGCGTCGCGATGCGGATCGCCTGGCTCAGCGCCTGGGTGGTGACGCCGAGCTCGGCGGCGAGATCGAGCCGCGGCCGGATGATGATCTCGGGCCGCTGCAGGTCGCCGCTGACGCGGGGCGCGACCAGCTGCGGCAGGCGCGACATCTCCTCGACGAGGCGGTTGGCGGTCGCCATCATCACCGCCGGATCGTCGCCGCCCAGGTTGATCTGGAGATCGCGGCCGCCGCCGCTCTGGGAGCGGAAGGAGACGCGCGCGTCGGCGATCTGGTTCAGCGCCGGCGCGACGCGGCGCTCGAATTCGATGCTGGTCGCCTCGCGCTCTTCCTTGAGGCGCAGATCGATCGTCGCCGAGCCGACGCGCACCCGCGAGAAGATCGACTCGACCTCCGGCTGGCGGCGGAGCACCGCCTCGACCTGCTGCGTCACCGCGCCCGTCTGCTGGACGGTGGTTCCCGGCGCCATCTCGATGTTGACGCTGGCTTCGTCGACGTTGAGGTCCGGGAAGAAAGTCTGCGGGAGCATGCCGAACGCCACGATCGTCAGCGCGAGCGACACGACGCCGCCGACCACGGTCACCCAGCGATGGCGCAACGTCCAGGCGAGCGTCGACATGTAGCGGTCCATCATCCAGCCCTCGCCATGGGTGGCGTGCCCCTTGGCCTTGAGGAAATAGGCCGCGAGCATCGGCGTGATGAGACGCGCGACCGCGAGGCTGATCAGCACCGCGACGACGACGGTGAAGCCGAAATTCTTGAAGAAGGCGCCGGAGACGCCGGGCATCAGCCCGACCGGCAGGAACACCGCGACGATCGAGACGGTGGTGCCGACGACGGCGAGGCCGATCTCGTCCGCAGCCTCGATCGACGCCTGATAGGCGCTCTTGCCCATCCGCATGTGCCTGACGATGTTTTCGATCTCGACGATCGCATCGTCGACCAGCACGCCGGCGACGAGGCTGAGCGCGAGCAGGGTCAGGCTGTTCAGGGTGAAGCCGAGCAGGTCCATGAACCAGAAGGTCGGGATCGCCGAAAGCGGGATGGCGATCGCGGAGATCAGGGTCGCCCGCCAGTCGCGCAGGAACAGGAAGACGACGAGGACGGCGAGGACGGCGCCCTCGATCAGCGCCTCCATCGCCGATTCATACTGGTTCTCGGTATATTCGACCGAGTTCCACAGCTCGACGAAGCGCACGCCGGCGCGCCTCTCCTCGATCTGCCGCAGCTTCTCGACGGCGCCGTTGAAGACGCTGACGTCGGACTCGTTCTTGGCGCGCTGGAACGAGAAAGCGAGCACCTGCTGGCCGTTCTGCGTCGCGTAGAAACGCTGCTCCGCATAGAGATCGCGGACCTCGCCGATGTCGGAAAGCTGCACGGTCCGGCCGCCGCCGATCGCGATCTGGGTCTGGCCGAGGCGATAGGCGTCAGCGGCGTTGCCGAGGACTCGGACCGACTGCTCGGAACCCGCGATCTCAGCGCGGCCGCCGGCGGCGTTGACGTTGGTCGCCCGCAGCTGCTGGTTGACCTGGCTCGCGGTGATGCCGAGCGACTGCAGCTTGGCCGGATCGAGGATCACCCGGATCTCGCGCGAGACGCCGCCGGTGCGGTCGACCGCCGCGAGGCCCGGGACCGAGAGCAGCTCCTTAGCGACGGTATTGTCGACGAACCAGCTCAATTGCTCGAGCGTCATGTCGGTGGAGAGGACGGCGAAGCTGGCGATGTCGTCGCCCGTCGTCGTCGCGCTGAAGATCTGCGGCTCGAGTATGCCTTCGGGCAGGTCGCCGCGGATCTGCTGGATCGCGCTCCTGATCTCGTTCAGCGCGCGGTCGATCGGCGTCCCGAGGCTGAGCTGCACCCAGGTCGCCGAGCTGCCCTCGTTGACGTTGGAGTTGATCTCGTCGATCCCCTGCACCGATCGCACCGCCGCCTCGACGCGCTGGGTGACCTGGGTCTCGAGCTCGCTCGGCGCGGCGCCCGGCTGCGCGATCTGGACGATCACGACCGGGAAATCGATGTCCGGGTCGTTCTGCACGTCCATCCGCATGAACGAGACGATGCCCGCCAGCGTCAGGAAGGCGAAGAGGACGAGCGAGGGGACCGGGTTGCGGATCGACCAGGCGGAGATGTTGCGGAAGTTCATGGCTCCAGGATCCTAGCGGGCCGCTGACCGGGCAAGCTCCGGCCGCACCTTCTGGCCGGGGCTGAGGAAGGCGCCGGCCGACTGGACCACGCGCTCCGTGCCGTTGAGGCCGCCGGAGATCGCGACGCCGCGGTCGGTGACGTCGCCGACCTGCACGTCGCGGCGCACGATCTTGTCGTCCGGGCCGATGACGTAGACGTAGTTGCCGCGCTGGTCGCTCAGCACCGCCGATTCGGGCAGCAGCGGCGCCGTAATCGATCCGGCGCGGATCTCGGCGGCGGCAAAGCCGCCGGGCCTCAACTCGCGATTGTAGGGGACTAGGATGCGAGCCACGCCCTGGCGGGTCTGCGGATCGATCACCGGCGAGATCTGCCAGACGCTGCCCTGATAGCTCTGCGTCGAGCCGACCGGAGTGACCGTCACCGGCACGCCGACCGTAAGCCGGGCGAGGTCTGCCTGCGGAAGCCGCGCGAGCAGCTCCATCTGGCCGCCTTGGGCGATCCGGAACAAGGCGCCCGAACCGCCGCCGACGACCTGGCCCGCCTCCACCGCACGGGTGAGCACGACGCCGGCGGCGGGCGCCCGGATGTCGAGGCGGCCGATGCGGGCGCGCGCCGCGCCGAGCTGCGCTTCGGCGACGCGGACCCGCGCGGCGGCGGCATCGCGCGTCGCGCGCTTGCGGTCGACGTCGGCGGCCGAGACGAAGCCGCGCGAGACGAGCGCCTGGGCGCGGCCCAGCTCGTTCTGGGCAAGGCGGAGATCGGCCTGCGCGACCTGAATGGAGGCCGCGAGCTGCTGCGCCTCCTGCGCCTGGACCGAGCGGTTGATGACGGCGAGCGTCTGGCCGGCGGCGACCCACTGGCCAGGCTCGACCAGCACGCGCTCGACCTGGCCGCCCTCGCCCGGGACGCCGACCGGCATCTCGCGCCGGGCGGCAAGCGATCCGGTGGCGGACATCAGCGCGGCGATGTCCTGCCGCCCCGGCACGACGACGGTGACCGCCGGGAGCGAGTCGCCTCCCTTTCCCTTCTCGGCCGCGCCCGCGCCCTTTTCGCCGCCGCCGCCGCGGGACATCATCATGAAGGCGGCGACCGCGACGAGCAGCACGACGAGCACCGCGGCGATGATGATCCGGCGCTTGCGCCGGCGCTGGAGAGTGGCGTCGTCCACGACCACGGTTTCCCGCGCGCCCTTGCGCCACTTGCTCGCTTCGAAGTTCATCGCTTTCATCGTCCCCACTCGGAAATGCGCGGCGTGGCGCTCATCAGGCTGTGTTAGCCGAATAAGTCACCCGCCTCAAGCCGGATTCTTGCGGTTGCCCCCCGACAGCCGGAACCGCCCTTTACATCCGTTGTTTCCTGTATACCACCGCTGAACGGCGGATGAACCCGGCGGCGATAGAAGAGGGAAAGCAGATGAACCTACTGACCGACCATGGCTGGCTGATGTGGATCATCATTGGCGGCATCGCCGGCCTCATCGCCAAGGCGATCATGCCGGGCCGCGATCCCGGCGGCTGCATCGTCACCATCGTGCTCGGCATCGCCGGCGCAGTTCTGGCGGGCTTCGCAGGGCAGATGCTCGGGCTCGATCCGAACAATCGCGGCGCCAGCTGGATCGCGGCCGTCGTCGGCGCGCTTGTCATCCTCTTCGTCTACCGCCTGATCGCGGGCCGCCGGCGGGGCTGACGCTCCCGGCATTCCCACCGGATGGAGCGCGCGGCGACGGCCGCCGCTCCTTTCGGTTCAGCAACGATGCAGCATGGTCCCGCTTTACGGGCGGCCGGGTGCGCCCGGAGGCGTGCCCTCGTTCAGTGAGGGAGTAGACCATGTTGAGATCGCTTGCATTCGCGTCGATGCTGGCTTCGGCGCTGCCGGCCGCGGCGGCCGCCCAGCCGGCCGCCGTCCAGGCCATTTCGGGCACCCGGCTCGACGTCGTCGCGACTGGCGAGGTGACCCGCGTGCCCGATGTCGCCCGGATCAACGCCGGCGTCATCACCCGCGCCCAGACCGCGACGGAGGCGCTCCGGCTCAACGCCCAGCGGATGACGGCGGTGCGCGACGCACTCCGCCGCGCCGGCATCGCCGACCGCGACATCCAGACGAGCAATATCGCGCTCCATCCGGACTATCGCCACGCCGAGAACCAGCCGCCGGCCCTGATCGGCTATCAGGCGATGAACGAGGTCAGCATCCGCTTCCGCGACATCGCCCAGACCGGCCGCATCCTCGACGCGCTGGTCGCCCAGGGCGCCAACCAGATCAACGGCCCGATGCTCGAGATCGATCGCCCGGAATCGGCGCTCGACGAGGCGCGGACCGCCGCCGTCGCCAACGCCCGCGCGCGCGCCGAGCTTTATGCGCGCTCGCTCGGCATGCGCGTGCGGCGCATCCTCTCGGTGAGCGAGGCCGGCGTTCCGGGCATGCCCTATCCGCGGCCGATGGCGATGGGACGCGCGGTCGGCTCGATGGACGCGGCGAATATCGAGCCGGGCGAGCAGCGCCTCTCGGTGGCGCTGACGGTCAGCTTCGAGCTGGAGTGAGACGACTCAGGCCGGCGGCGGCTGTTTAGCTGTCCCCGACGGGGCGGTGCAGGAAGAGGTTGAGGATCCCGACCAGGATGACGGCGCCGCCGGTCGCCACGATCAGCGCGTTGACCTTCAGCGGATCGCCGCCGACCGCGCCGTGACCCTCGGCGAGGCCGCCGGCGACCGCGCCTGCCACGCCTGCAGCGACGTTGAGGAGCAGCGGCCACGCGCCGCTCAGCCGGTGGACGAAGGCGGCGGCGAGGCCGATCGCGAGGCCGATCGCGATCCAGACAAGGATGGTCACGCCCCCGCTCTCCTCATGCCCCCGCCGGACGTTTCCGGCGACGCCGAGTGTGTCACAGCGGTGGACGGGGCGGAAGGGGCCTCAGTATTTCTGCTGGCGCTCGTAGAGCGTGCGATAGTGCTGGATGCGGGTGACCCTGAGCCCGGGCATGCCCGAGCGGTCGACGGCGCGCTGCCAGGTGGCGAACTCTTCGAGGGTGAGGCTGTAGCGCTCGCACGCCTCGTCGACGGACAGGAGGCCGCCGTTCACAGCCGAGACCACCTCCGCCTTGCGGCGCACGACCCAACGGGTCGTCGACGGCGGCGGCAGCGAATCGATCGTGAGCGGCTCCCCGAGCGGGCCGATCACCTGTGCCGGACGGATGTTCTGGTTCTCGATCATTCGGTCCTCAAAATGTCCCCTGCCCCCCAGGCAGCGCTGCCTCCGATGACGGGGCTGTAGCGGGTGAGCGTTGAAAGAAGGCTAAAATGCGATGGTAAACGGCGCGGTGACATCGGTTTACGCTTCCCTTCCGAAAGCGCCGAAGGCGGCGGCGCGGCGAAAGGAGCCGCGCTGGGCCCGTCGCGCGCTCCGCCAGGCGGGGCCGCCGGCGAGCAGCTCGGCGAGCGCGTCGCTTCGTGCGAACCCGCCGGCGCGGCGGCATTCGCGCGCCGCCCGCGCAGTCGCGCTCGCCGACTGGTGCGCGGCGAGGGAGGCGACCAGCATGCCATAGTCGATCCCCACCGGCTCGCGGGCGAGCATGCGTTCGGCGCGGAGGAAGAAGGCGTGATCCATCGTGGGCGGTATAGGGGGGAAGCCTGAAGAGCCGGTAAAAGCCCGCGGCAGGGTGGGCGGTGGACCGGTAAGCGCCTATGTAGCGGCGCGATGGACGCGGATTTCCAGCTCGGCCGGCCCCTGAAGGGCGCGCGGATCGTCGTCGCCATGTCGGGCGGCGTCGACAGCTCTGTCGTCGCCGCGCTCGCCGCGCGCAGCGGGGCGGAGACGATCGGCGTCACCCTGCAGCTCTACGACCACGGTCAGGCGGTCGGCCGCTCCAGGACCTGCTGCGCCGGCCAGGACATCTACGATGCGAGCGAGGTCGCGGCGAAGCTCGGCATCGCCCATTATGTCTTCAACTATGAGAGCCGCTTCCGCGACAGCGTCGTCGAGCGCTTCGCCGACGAATATGCCCGCGGCCGCACGCCGGTGCCCTGCATCGCCTGCAACCAGGGGGTGAAGTTCACCGACCTGTTCAGCCTCGCCCGCGACCTCGGCGCCGACTGCCTCGCCACCGGCCATTATGTCCGCCGCGCCGAGGGTGCCGACGGGCCGGAGCTGCACCGCGCCGCCGATCCAGCGCGCGACCAGAGCTATTTCCTGTTCGCCACCACCCGAGAGCAGCTCGAGTTCCTGCGCTTCCCGCTCGGCGGCCTGCCCAAGCCTGCGGTGCGCGGGATCGCGCGCGAGCTCGGCCTCGTCGTCGCCGACAAGCGCGACAGCCAGGACATCTGCTTCGTCCCCGACGGCGACTATGCAGCGGTGGTGAAGAACGTGAGGCCCGAGGCGGCGCAGCCCGGCGAGATCGTTGACATGGACGGCCGCGTGATCGGCGCCCATCGCGGCCTCATCCATTTCACCGTCGGCCAGCGCCGCGGCCTCGAGATCGGCGGCCGCCCCGAGCCGCTCTACGTGATACGGCTCGAGCCGGAGACGCGCCGCGTCGTCGCCGGCCCGAGGAGCGCGCTCGCCGTGCGCGCCGCAAGGCTCTCCGCGATCAACTGGCTCGGCGAGGAGCAGAGCGACGGTCTCGCCGCCAAGGTGCGCTCGCTCGCCAGGCCTGCGCCGGTCTCCTTCGACGGCGCCGCGATCCGCTTCGAGCGGCCGGAATATGGCGTCGCCCCCGGTCAGGCGGCGGTGATCTATGACGGCGACCGTGTCCTCGGCGGCGGCTGGATCGAGGAGACCGTCGCGGCCGAGCCCGAGCCGGCCTGCTGCGCGTGAATCAGCGGCTGCGTCGCCGCGCCACCGCGTAGAGGAGGAGCCCGGCCGCGAGCAGCACGAGCAGGGTCCGCCAGGATTCCCAGCTCGATTGCGAGGCGGCCCAGAGGCAGACGAGCAGGCCCGGCACCGCCGCGGCGGCAGAGAGCGCGGCCCGGCCGCCGGAGCGCCGCTCCTCGCCCGGCAGCGCCGCAAGGCAGCCGGAATAGACGACGAGCCGCGCCAGCGTGCTCACCACCGCCAGCCAGACGAAGCTGCCGGTGAGCGCCAGCGCCGCGCCGAGCGCAGCCATGAACAGGATCGAGTTGACCGGCGTCGCCCAGCGTTCGCTGACGCGGCCGAACCAGCCGGGGAGCAGCCCGTCCCGCGCCAGCGCGTAGGTGACCCGCGGCGTCGAGGTCATCGAGCTGGTGGCGTTGCCGGCGATCGAGAACAAGGCGGCCAGGCTGAGGACGAGCGCGCCCACCGGCCCCGCCACCGCCTCGCCGAGGCCGAGCAGCGGCATCGATTCGACCCGCTCCGGCGCCGCCGCCACGAAGGCGAGCTGGACGAGGAAATAGAGGATCGCCGTGCCGATGACGGTCGCGATCAACGCCCGCGGGATCGTGCGCCGCGCATTCCGCGTCTCGCCGGCCGGGATCAGCGAGTTCTCGAAGCCGACGAAGGCGTAGAGGACGAGCAGTGCCGCGGCTTCCACTCCGCCGAGCGCGGGCAGCGGCCCCGGCGCGGGAATACGGTCCCCGAACATGACGAGCGCGGCGATGGCGAAGCCGAGCACCGGCAGCGCTTTCAGCACCGTCACCGCGTCGAGCGCGCGGATCGCGCGGCGGACGCCGACCAGGTTGACGAAGGTGAGGAGGCCGACCAGCGCCAGGATCACGGCGGCGCGGCCCGCCGCTCCGCCGAGCGGCGTCCACAGGCCCGCCGCATAGGTCGCGAACACGTTCGCATTGGCGGCGAGCGCCGTCACCCGCGCCATGTAATAGACCCAGCCGATCTGGAACGAGGCGAGCGGCCCGAAGGCGGCGGTGTAGACGACCGGACCGCCGGAATGGGGGAAGTGCGAGGCGAGCCGCGCGATCGGCAGGACAAGTGCGAGGACGAGCAGGCCGAACAGCGGGAACAGCCACGGGCTGAACGCGCCGAACTGCGTCTCGAGCGTTCCCGGCAGCGCGAAGATGCCGGCGCCGACCGCGCCGTTGAAGGCGAGGAAGGCCGAACCGGTGAAGCCAATGCCGGGCCGGAGGCCTTCGTCTACCGCGTCCGGCGCGATAGCGGTTTCGCGCGGTTCGCCCTCGCTCACAGGAACAGCCTCCCCTCGATCACCGTGACGCAGCGCCCGCCGAGCACCGCCCGGCTCCCCGCCAACCGGCACTCGACGAGCCCGCCGCGGCGGCTCGCCTGGAACGCGGTGAAGGCGGAGCGGCCGAGCCGCTCGGCCCAGAACGGCGCGAGCGCGGCATGGGCGGAGCCGGTCACCGGATCCTCGTCCACGCCCCAGGCGGGAACGAAGACCCTGCTGGCGACGTCGTAGCCGCGCCCCGGATCGGCGGGCGCGGTGACGATCGCCATCAGGTCGATGCCGCGCAGGGCGTTCATGTCGGGCGCGCACGCCCGCACCGCCGCTTCGTCTTGGACGACCACGATGGCCGTCGCTTCCGCGCCCTCGTAGGACATGTGGAACTCGGCGCCCGGGGTCCCGAGCGCCCGCAGCGTCGCCTCGTCGTCGCTCTTGCGGACGCGGGTGACCGGCAGATCGAGCTCGTAGCTGCCCCCGGCGCCGCGGCGGACCTCGAGCATGCCGGCCTTGCGGGTGCGGAAGCGGAGCCGTTCGTCCTCCAGCAGGACATGGCCGCTGGCGAGCGTGGCGTGGCCGCACAGCGCCACCTCGGTCGTCGGCGTGAACCAGCGCAGCTCGTAGTCCGCCTCCCCGTCCTCGGCGGGCACGGTGAACGCGGTCTCCGAAAGGTTGTTCTCCGCCGCGATCGCCTGCAGCGTCTCGTCCGCCAGCCACGCCTCCAGCGGCACCACCGCCGCTGGATTGCCGGTGAAGGGCCGGTCGGCGAAGGCGTCGACCTGGACGAGGCGATATTCGGTCATGTGCGGCTTCCCTTGGGCGGAGTGAGGTTGGTTTCGGCGAGGAGGTTGCCGGGCTGGTCGACCTGACCCTCCGGATCGAGGTGGATCAGGACCTCGACGCCCGGGAAATCGCGCGCCAGCCGCGCCTCGATCTCCTCCATCACGTCATGCGCCTGCGCCACCGTCATCGCCGGATCGACCCAGATGTGGAACTGCGCGAACTGATGCGCCCCGCTGGTCCTCGTCCTGAGGTCGTGGACGCCGCGCGAGGCCGGGTGGTCGCCGGCGGCGCGGGCGAAGGCGAGGCGGCGCTCCTCCGGCCATTCCTTGTCCATCAGCTGGTCGATCGCCATGCCCGAGGCGCGGACGGCGCCGAACAGCAGCCAGGCGGCGATCGCAATTCCGAACAGCGGATCGACGCCGGTGAGGCCGAGATATTGGTCTAGGAGCAGCGCGGCGATCACCGACAGGTTGAGCAGCAGGTCGTTCTGGTAGTGGACATGGTCGGCCTGGATCGCGACCGAACCGGTGCGGCGGATCACGGAGCGCTGATAGGCGAGGAGCGCGAAGGTGGCGGCGATCGCCACCAGCGAGACGGCGATGCCATATTCCGCCTGCTCGGTCGGCTGGCGAGCGATCAGCCGGTCGACCGCGCGCCAGGCGATGCCGATCGCCGAGACCGCGATGATCCCGACCTGGACCAGCGCGGCGAGCGATTCCGCCTTGCCGTGGCCGAAGCGATGATCGTCGTCCGCGGGAATCGCCGCGACGCGGACGCCGAACAGGGTGACGAGCGAAGCGACGACGTCGAGCGCAGTGTCGGCGAGCGAGCCGAGCAGCGCGACCGAGTGGGTCTCCGCCGCCGCCGTCGCCTTGAGGGCGAGGAGGAACAGCGCCATGCAGACGCTGGCGATCGCCGCCCGCGTCGCGAGGCCGGCCGGGACGGCGGGGGCCGCCTCGGTCACGGGTAGAGCAGTCCTTCGCTCCACCCGCCGTCCGCCAGCTTCGTGAACAGCCGGCGCTCGTGGAGGCGGTGGGCGCGGTCGGACCAGAACTCGATCCGCTCGGGGGCGACGCGATAGCCGGACCAGTGCGGCGGCCGCGGCACCTCGCCGCCTTCGAACCGCCGCCGCATCTCCTGGTACGCCGCCTCGAAGGCCTCGCGCGCGGCGAGCGGCTGCGACTGGTCCGACGCCCAGGCGCCGAGCTGGCTGTCGCGGGCGCGGGTCGCGAAATAGGCGTCGGCCTCGGCCTCGCTCACCGGCTCGACCGGCCCTTCGATGCGGACCTGGCGGCGCAGCGACTTCCAGTGGAAGAGGAGGGCGGCGCTGGGGTTGGCCGCGAGCTCGCCGCCCTTCCGGCTCCGCTGGTTGGTGTAGAAGACGAAGCCGCGCTCGTCATGGCCCTTCATCAGCACCATCCGGACCGACGGGCGACCCTCCGCATCCGCGGTCGCGAGCGCCATCGCGGTCGGGTCGTTCGGCTCGGAGAGCTGCGCCTCGGCGAGCCATTCCTCGAACAGAGCGTGCGGATCGGCGGCGGCCATGGCGCCCGTTTGCCCCGCGCCGCGCCCCCGCACAAGCGCACTTGCAAGCCGCCGTCGCCTCACCCATCTTGCGCTGTGTTGCATCGGTGCAACAGTGGACATTTGACCGGGAGTGGAGAACGACGAGGGCCATGGCCGATCTCTATGCACAGCTGGGCGTGGCGCGGGACGCGGGCGAGGCCGATATCAAGAAGGCCTACAGGAAGCTCGCCAAGGAGCTGCACCCGGACCGGAACAAGGGCAATCCGGCCGCGACGGAGCGCTTCTCCAAGGTGACGCAGGCCTATGACATCCTCACCGACAAGGACAAGCGCGCCCGCTACGACCGCGGCGAGATCGACGAGAGCGGCAATCCGCGCGCGCCGTTCGGCTTCGGCGGCGGCGCGGGCGCGGGGCCGGGCGGCACGGGCGGCTCCCGACGCGGAGCCAACGGCTCCGAGTTCGAGTTCGGCGGCGAGACGGCGGACATCTCCGACCTGTTCGAGGGCCTGTTCGGCGGCGCCGGCGCCGGCGCCACGCGGCGCGGCGGCGGAGGGGGCGGCTTCGGGAACTTCGCGAACTTCGGCCGCCGCTCGGCTCCGCCGCAGAAGGGCGCCGACGTTGCCTACCGGCTGCCGGTGAGCTTCGAGGACGCCGCCGCGCTCAAGCCGCAGCGCGTCACCCTCGCCGGCGGCAGGACGGTCGACATCAAGCTTCCCAGGGGCGTCGAGGAAGGGACGCGGATCCGCCTCGCCGGCCAGGGCCAGGTGGGGCCGGGCGGGAACGGCGATGCGATCGTCACAATCGCCATCCAGCCGCACCGCTTCTTCCGCCGCGAAGGCGACAATATCCGCCTCGATCTGCCGGTGAGCCTCGACGAGGCGGTGCTCGGCGCCAAGGTGAAGGTGCCCACCGTCGAGGGGCCGGTGATGCTGAGCGTCCCCCGCGGCGCCACCTCGGGCAAGGTGCTGCGCCTCAAGGGCCGCGGCTTCACCGCCAAGACGGGGGTGCGCGGCGACCAGCTCGTCACCCTGATGGTCGACGTTCCGGCCGACGATCCGGAGCTCGCCCGCTTCGTCGAGGGCTGGAGCGGGAAGGGCCGAGGAAACCCAAGGGCCGCCTTGGGAGTCTGAGCGCTCGTGCTGCAAATCTCACCCGAATCGCCGGAAGCCAGGCGAAAGCAGCTCGCCAAGGCGAAGGCGAAGCTCACCCACACGATTCCCCACAAGGGCACGCGCAAGTACGAAATCCTGAAGCGGGTCGCCGTCGGCGTCTACAATGACGGCTTCATCCACGCCGGCAACCTCGCCTACCTCGCTTTGCTGTCGATCTTCCCGTTCGTGATCGTCGCGGCGGCGATCGCCCGGCTGCTCGGCCAGACCGAGGAGGGGCTGAGCGCCGTTCACGGCATGCTCCAGACGATGCCCGAAAGCGTGCGCGAGGTGTTGAACCAGCCGATCAAGGACGTGCTCCAGGCGCGGACCGGCAACCTCATCTGGCTCGGCGCGCTGGTCGGCCTCTGGACGACGGGCAGCTTCATCGAGACGATCCGCGACATCATCCGCCGCGCCTATGGCGTCACGTTCAGCCGCCCCTTCTGGGAATATCGGCTGAGCTCGATCGGCATGATCGTCGGCGCGGTGCTGGTGGCGATGGTCGCGTTCAGCGCCTCGATGCTGCTCTCGAGCGTCCAGCAGCTGATCGTCAGCCACGTCCCCGGCGCCGGCGACGTCGTCAGCGCCTTCACCCTGCTCCGCGTCGTTCCGGCCCTGATGCTGTTCGGCGCGCTCTACATGCTGTTCTATGCGCTGACGCCGGCGCGCTACCGGATCGGCGCCTGCCCGAAATGGCCCGGCGCGGCCTTCGTCACGATCTGGTGGGTCGCGACGACCGCGCTCCTTCCCGTCGTCCTGCGCCAGCTCGGCAGCTACGACCTCACCTACGGCAGCCTCGCCGGCATCGTCATCGCGCTCTTTTTCTTCTTCATCATCGGCTTCGGTCTGGTAATCGGCGCCGAATTGAACGCGGCCATGGCGGAGACGCCGACGCCGACGCCGACCGAGATCTCGGCGGCGGTCAAGGAAGCGGTGGCCGAGAAGGTGGCGGAGCGGGCCGAGGAGGAAGCGGTGGCGCTCGCAGAGGAAAAGGCCGAGACGGGGACCGAAGAGACGATCGCCGAGATGGCCGACAGGAAGGCGGGGGAGGACGAACGATGACTCGGCTGATGGAGGGCAAGCGCGGGCTGATCATGGGCCTCGCCAACGATCGCTCGCTCGCCTGGGGCGTCTCGAAGGCACTCGCCGAGCACGGCGCCGAGCTCGCCTTCGCCTACCAGGGCGAGGCGCTCGAGAAGCGGGTGCGCCCGCTCGCCGAGCAACTGGGCTCCGATTTCCTGATCGAATGCGACGTCGCCGACATGGCGGACGTCGACCGCGCCTTCGCGGAGCTGAAAGCCCGCTGGGAGACGATCGACTTCGTCGTCCACGCGATCGGCTTTTCCGACAAGAACGAGCTGCGCGGAAAATATGTCGAGACCAGCCTCGACAATTTCCTGATGACCATGAACATCAGTGTCTATTCGTTCGTGGCGGTCGCAAAGCGCGCGTCGCAGATGATGCCGAACGGCGGCAGC
>DASWMB010000263.1:0-1955 GCA_036399955.1 Allosphingosinicella sp.
TCCCGGTCGCGCCGATCGCAGCGGAGGCGCGCCGCACGCTCGCCGCACCCGATGTCGAGGCGGTCGAGCTCGCCGCGCGCAACATCCGCGCGTTCCATGAGGACAGCGTCCCGGCCGAGCACGAGGTCGAAACCATTCCCGGTCTACTGGTACGGAAGGTCTGGCGCGCGATCGACCGGGTCGGGCTGTACGTGCCCGGCGGCAGGACACCGCTCTTCTCGACCCTCCTGATGCTGGCGCTCCCGGCGCGGGCGGCGGGAGTCGGCGAGATCGTCGTCGCGACGCCGCCGCGGCCGGGCGGCGGCCTCGATCCGCTGGTCGCGCTCGCTGCCGATCTTTGCGGGATCGAGGCGGTGTGGACGGTCGGCGGCGCGCAGGCGATCGCCGCCTTAGCCTTCGGCGCGGGCGAGATCCCGCGCGTCGCAAAGATCTGCGGGCCGGGGAACGCGTGGGTGGCCGAAGCGAAGACGCTGGTCTCCTCGCTTCCCGGCGGCCCGGCCATCGACATGCCGGCCGGCCCGAGCGAGCTGATGGTGATCGCCGACGACGGCGCCGAGCCGGCGATGGTCGCCGCCGATCTCCTCAGCCAGGCGGAGCACGACGCCTCCGCCCAGGTGCTGCTGGTGACGCCGTCGGAGGAGCTGGCGGACGCGGTGGCTCGGGAGGTGGCGGCGCAGTCGCCGACGCTGCCGCGCGCGCAGACGGCGTCGGCTTCGCTGGCGGAAGGGCGCGTCATCCTCTCGGCCGATCTCCTCGAAGCCGTCGACATCGCCAATCTCTACGCGCCCGAGCATCTGTCGCTCGCGGTGGCCGACGCCGAGGCCCTCGTGCCGCTGGTGCGCAATGCCGGGGCGGTGTTCGCCGGTCCGCTCGCCGCGGAGACGTTCGGGGATTATCTCGCGGGATCGAGCCATGTGTTGCCCACCGACGGCGCGGCACGGGCGTGGAGCGGGGTGAGCGTCTACAGCTTTTTGAAGGCGATGAGCGTGCAGACGGTGACGGCGCAGGCGGCGG
Source organism: Allosphingosinicella sp. (assembly GCA_036399955.1). Lineage (GTDB taxonomy): Bacteria > Pseudomonadota > Alphaproteobacteria > Sphingomonadales > Sphingomonadaceae > Allosphingosinicella. Next base: position 1,015 of record DASWMB010000263.1, read on the forward strand.
CGCTGATCGCCGCGCCCGCGGCGGCGCTGGCCCGGCTCGAAGGGCTGGAGGCGCACGCAAGGGCGGCGGATATCCGTCTTCCCCTCCCGCTCGCGGGAGGGGATCGATGGGAGGGCCTGCCGCCTGGCGGTGCGCGTGCCCCGTCTACAGCCCCTCCCCCGGCCCCTCCCGCGAGCGGGAGGGGAGTGCGCGCCCTCGCCCGACCCGAGATCCTCGCGCTGGCTCCGTTCGACATCGCGGCGCAGGCGAACGGCGCCTTCGGGCCGGATGCGATCAAGCTCGATGCGAACGAGAACCCGTTCCCGCCGCTCGCCGAGGGACCGCTCGCCGCCGGGCTCAATCGCTATCCGGAGCCCCAGCCGGCGCGGCTGCGGCAGGCGATGGCGGCGCTCTACGGCGTCGAGCCGGAGAATCTGATCGTCACCCGCGGCGCCGACGATGCCATCGACATCCTCGTGCGCACCTTCTGCCGCCCCGGGGTCGACGCGGTCTCGATCTGCACGCCCACCTTCTCGGCCTACGCCCAGTTCGCGAAGCTGCAGGGCGCTCGCGTGATCGAGGCGCCGCTCGACTCGAACTTCGACCTCGATCCTCGCGCGTTCATCGCTGCCGTCCAGGGCGCGCCGAACCTCAAGCTCGCCTTCATCTGCGCGCCCAACAACCCCACCGGAAACCCCGTCCCATTCGCCGACATCGAGGCGGTCTGCCGCGCGTTGCCGGAGACGATCGTCGTCGTCGACGAGGCCTATATCGAATTCTCCGATCAGGAGAGCGCGGCGGAATATGCAGCAGTGAACGAGCGGCTGGTCGTACTCAGGACGCTCTCCAAGGCCTATGGCCTCGCCGGCGCCCGGGTCGGCGCTCTGATCGGCGATCCGGAGCTGGTCGCAATGGCCGCCCGGGCGCTTCCGCCCTACCCGTTGCCGAGCCTGTCGGTCGAA
>DASWMB010000264.1:0-7045 GCA_036399955.1 Allosphingosinicella sp.
GCTCGGTGGCGACGATCATCAGCTCGGACGGACTGTTGAGCGCATATTCGAGGATCGCCTTGGTTGATCCGACGAGATCCGCGTGGTCGAGGATGTGCGGCGGGCATTCCGGGTGCGCGAGCACCGGCGCGCCGGGGTGCCTGGCGCGCAGCTTCAGCAGCTCGGTCTCCGAGAACGCCTCGTGGACGATGCAGACGCCCGGCCACAGCAGCATGTCGCGGCCCGTCTTGCGCGCCAGCCACCCGCCGAGATTCTTGTCCGGCCCGAAGATGATCTTCTGCTCCTTCGGGATCTGGGCAAGGATCGTCTCAGCCGACGAGCTGGTGACGATGATGTCGGAGAGCGCCTTCACCTCCGTGGAGCAGTTGATGTAGGTGAGCGCGATATGGTCCGGATGCGCCTCGCGGAAGGCGCGGAACTGGTCGGGCGGGCAGCTGTCCTCGAGGCTGCACCCGGCGGCCATGTCGGGCAGGATCACCGTCTTCTCGGGCGAAAGGATCTTCGCCGTCTCGGCCATGAAGCGGACGCCGCAAAAGGCGATCACGTCGGCATCGGTCGCGGCGGCCTTGCGGGAAAGGTCGAGGCTGTCGCCGACGAAATCGGCGAGATCCTGGATCTGCGGATCCTGATAATAATGGGCGAGGATGACGGCGTTGCGCTCCTCGCGCAGGCGGTCGATCTCGGCGCGCAGGTCCAGCCCGCGCAGGCTCCGGAGCGGTGCGTTCATCTGTGGTGACCCCTTTGGCGCCTCGCCGCCGTCGGGCGGCCGAAGCCCTCGATGCTCGCTTTCGCCCGGGGCCGTGCCCGCCGGAGGATCGCGAAGATGCGGGCCTGAAGGCCCTGAAGTCACGCCGGCAAGGCCGCTCGCGTGCGCAGCTTTCATATGGGCGGAAGGTCGCGAAAATCAAGCCGCGAGGCCTGCCTTAGCGGGGCTCGTCTTCGCGTGCGGGAGCGCCGGCCCGGCGGTCGCTGACCGGGTCTTCGACGCGCGTAGGCCGGTCGAGGTGGACGGCGACGTCCTCGCCCGATGCGTCGGTGAAGCGGACGCTGACGCTCGCCTCGACGCCGGCGGCGCGGAGCGGCAGCGCGAAGCCGCGGGCGACGATGCGCATCGCCGCGTCGCGCGCGGTGCCGAGCGGCGCCGGCGCCCGCGCCTGGCGCATCAGCTCCTCGCGGGCGAGGCGGCGGTTCTCCTCGTCGAGCTCCGGCTCGGCGCCGGTCAGCGCCATCAGCACGCCGCCCTCGCTGAACTCGCGCGCCTCCTCGAGGTCGATCTCGGGGCCGCTGAGCTCGAGCGGCGGCAGCGTGACCGTGAGCGTCCGGGTCGGCTCGTCCCAGGCGACATGCTCGCGCCTCAGGCGCCTGAGGTCGAGGCCGTAGCGGACGAGGCCGGGAAGCACCAAGGTCTTGCGCGCCTCCATGCCGAGGCTTGTCCGGCTCGAGCTGACGACGGCGACATAGCGCGCGACGAGGCTGGTCACCCGCCCCTGCTCGCGGATCGAGACGAGAGCCGCGTCGGCGATGCGCCGCGGGACCGCGCCGAGCGGGCCCGTCGCGGTCGAGCCGCCGAGCGCCATCACCAGCATGCCGAGCAGCAGCCCCACGGCGACGCCGGGGAGCCAGCGGGCGGCGAGGCTCTTCAGGCGCCGAGCGTCCACCGCTCCCCCTCGGCGCGCACCAGGCCGCGCCGTTCGAGATCGACGAGGTGCGCCAGCACCGAGCGGGCCGCCGCCGGGTGGAGCCGCGGATCGATGTCGCGGTACATGTCGGCGACCATCTTCGCGACGTCCCCGTCCCCCGCTTCCAGCTTGGCGAGGATCTGGCGCTCGCGCATCCGGCGGTGCTCGACGAGGCGGCGGACATGGTCCTGCGGGTCGCCGATCGATGGACCGTGGGCGGGGAAGTAGAGCCTGTCGTCGCGGCCGAGCAGACGCTCGAGGCTGGCCATATAGTCGGTCATGTCGCCATCCGGCGGCGATACGACGGTCGTCGACCAGCCCATCACATGATCACCGGTGAAGAGCAGGCCGGTGCCCGCCAGCGCGAAGCAGAGATGGTTCGAGGTGTGGCCCGGCGTCGCCACCGCTTCCAGCGACCAGCCCTCTCCGCTCAGCGCCTCGCCGTCCGCCAGAACCCGGTCCGGGCGGTAGGCGAAGTCGAAGGCATCGTCGGCGCGCGGTCCCTCGTCCTCGAGCGCGAGCGGCGCGCACCCGACGATCGGCGCGCCCGTCGCCGCCGCGAGCGCGCGGCTCCCGGGACTGTGGTCGCGGTGGGTGTGGGTGCACAGGATCGCGGCGACCCGCTCGCCGTCGATTGCGGCGAGCAGCGCCGCGACGTGCCGTGGTTCGTCGGGCCCGGGATCGATCAGCGCCACCTCGCCCTCCCCGACGATGTAGCTCTGGGTGCCGGTGAAGGTGAAGGGCGAGGGATTGGGCGCGAGGATGCGCCTCACCAGCGGGTGCGGCCGTTCGATCCTGCCGGTGGGCCAATCGTCCATCACCGGCATGTGGCACTGCTGCGAGGCAAAATGAAGACCGGCGGACGCAGCCGCCGGTCCCCACTCCCTCAAGAGGGCGTCAGCGGCTCCTCAGCTGAGCGATCGCGCGGTCGAGTGCAGCGAGAATGCGATCGCGGTGCTCGCCGGCCGCTTCGCCGGCGGCGATCCGCTCGCGCGCCTGCTCAAGCCGCTGGAGGCGCGTCGCAGTGTCCGTTCCGCCGGCGTCGCAGAGCATGATCCGGGTGCGCTGATCGCCGGTCTGCTCATCGACGTTGGCGACTTCCTCGCTATTCTGGCAGCGATCGGGAAGAACGACCTCGCCATTTGCGCCGCGACGGATCTGGAAGCTGTGGGTTCCGGGGCCGCGATGGGCGGCATCGCCGCCCTTGTGCTCCATGATGACGATGCGCTGCTGCTTGCCGTCACCCTCCGGATGCGGGTGCGCCGCGCTCGGGCCCGCGACCGAGACGGCGGCGCCGGCGAGGACCAGGAGGGCGGTGGCGCCGCCGAGGCTGCGAAGGCGGCTGGTGCGGTGCTGTTTGATCATTCTCAGTCTCCGTTTCAGTTGGTCGGCGTGATTGAGCGGACAGGCCGCGATCAGGCCCGGGCGGCTCGCGGATTTGATCAGCGCGCTGGCATAAGCGTGGCGCTCCCCCGCACCCGTGCCGGCAGCGACGGCGGCATCGCAGGCGAGCTCCTGATCGGCCCGGAAGGCGAGAAAGGCGATCCAGGCGACCGGATTGCACCAGTTGAGCGCGAGGACCGCGAGCGCGGCGAAGTTCCACCAGATGTCGCCGCGGCGGTGGTGGACATATTCGTGCTCGGCGGCGAGCCGGCGCTCGGCCTCGCTGTAGCGGCTCTCGAAATCCGTGGGCACGACGATCCGCCGGTCGAGCAGGCCGACCGCGATCGGCCCCTCGACGGCGTCGCTTTCGATCACCGGCACGCCGCGAAAGGCGCCGGCGCTGCGCGAGGCGAGGCTGATCCGGGTGAGGAAGCTCCTGTAGGACAGGAACTGGAAGACGAGGAAGGCGGCCGCTCCCAAGGCCCAGAAGGCGACCAGGACGGGCATCCACTGCCCGCCTCCGCCCGAAAGCGGCAAAGGCGCGGCCGAGCCGCCGGCGTCGAGCGCTAGGACGAGGGGCGGAAGGATCGACGGCATCTCGCCGGCCAATCCCGGCAGCGGCGGGAGGACGAGGCGGACGAGCGGAAGCAGCCAGAGCGCATAGGCCCAGCCGGCGCCGAACGCCCGCGCGACCGGCGTGCGGATGGCAAGCACCACAAGCATCGTCAGGCTGGCCGCGACCATGTTCTGCACCAGCCAGGCGGTCACGGCTTCAGCGCGTTGAGCAGGGCCTCGATCTCGGCGATGTCCGCTGCGCTCAGCCGGTCGCGCCGGGCCAGATGGGCGACGAGCGGCGTCACCCGGCCGCCGAACATCCGGTCGAGCAGGCGACCCGATTCCTGGGCCACATAGTCGTCGCGCGCGACAGTCGGCCGATAGAGATAGCGGCGGCCGTCCTCCTCATGGGCGAGGACGCCCTTGGCGAGCAGGCGGGAGAGCATCGTCTTGACCGTCCGAATCGACCAGCCGCGCTCCTCCGGCACCCGCTCGGCGACCTCGGCCGCCGTCAGCGGCGCCTCCCGCCACAGCACTTCCATCACCGCCAGTTCGGCATCGCCGATCCGCTCCATCCGGGTCTCTCGCATTGACTGACTACAAATGTAATCTTGCGAGCGGTCGGTGAACGCTGGATGAATGTACTGGGCGGCAGGCACAAAGAAAGGAGGGTGGCCCCGGCTACCCCGGGGCCACCCTAGTGAGGTGATCCCGGCGTGCCGGCACCACCCCACCCCGCGCCGCGTCTGTGGAGCTCTCGCGACTCCTTGCGTCGAGCCGGGGCCTTCCGGGGGTGCCGGCCCGGGGGCGTGGGCCGGCCTCCCGTCTCGTCCTATCGAGCTAACGACGGCCGAGCCGGGTTTAATCCCGCCAGGCGTGAAAAATCAGCCGGGGCGGGTCCGGCAGTCGCCGCAGACGAGACCGCGGCCGTGGCGGCGGTCCGGCCCGCGCGGCGGCAGGTCGATCGCCTCGGCATCGAGTGCCGGAATCGGCCGCCGTCCTGCGGCGAGTGCGCGCGAGATCCGAGCCGCGACGAAGGGCACCGCGAAGGATGTGCCGCGCACCGCCCGCGTCCCGCCGGAGAGCGTCGCCGCCGCCAAGTCGGCCCCCGGCGCAGCATAATCGAGGTGGAGAGCACGCCCCGCTTCGAGCAGCGCCCGGTTGCGCCCGTCGACCCCCGTCACGGCGACAACGCCGGGATAGGAGGCCGGATAAGCGGGCGGTGCGGCGGCGCCGTCATTGCCGACAGCCGCAACGACATGGACGCCGCGCGCGCGGGCCTGCGATATGGCGCGGCGCACGAGCGCGTTGTCGGGACCGACGAGGCTCACCGCCACCACCGGCACCTGCCGCTGCGTCATCCAGCCCAGCGCCTGTGCGAGCGAGCGCGCGTTGCCGCCGGCGGGGTCGCGGCCGTAGACATCCGCGACGAGCAGCCGCGTCCCCGGCGCCGCACCGCGGATCGCCCCGCGGCCGGCGGCTAGCGAGGCGACCGCGGTGCCGTGGGCGCTCGGAGCCGGCGCGCCGCGGGCGAAGCCGCGCTGCTCGATCGGCCCGGCGAGCGCCGGATGCGCCGCCACGCCGCCGTCGATGATCCCGATCGCCGGCCCATCGCCGCCGCCCTGCAGCGCCAGCGCCGCGCCGGCCGCAAAGGGCATGGCCGGCGCAGGAGCTTCGCTCGGCAGATGGAGGTGGTTCGCGGTGAACTCCCCCTGCGGCGCCATCGTCCGCAGCAACGCGAGCGCGCGGCGAAGCGGCATGCCGTCAGGCGCCTTCAGTGTTACCGAGCGGATGCCGAGCCCCTCGATCTCTTCGTCCGCGACAACGGCGAATCCGGCGCGGCGCACCGCCTCCACCGTCTCCGGCGACGGGTCGATCGCGATGACCTCGCCGCGCACTGCGGGCCCGCCATCCGTCATCTCCAGCGCCCGGGGATTGGCCGCGACGAGCGTACGCAGACGGTTCGCGCGCTCGGCGGCGAGCGCGCGAGCGCTCACGGCGAGCCGGTCAGCGGTGCGCGTCGCCGTCTCGATCGCATCGACGCCGACCTCTCCGACGCCGTCGAGCACGCGCCCGGCCTCAGGGAGTTGCGGCAAGAGTTGTGCGCCGGCGGCTCCTGTCGCGAGTGCGGCCAGCGCCGACGCGGCGGCGCGCTTGAACCGTGGGCCGATCGGCATCTCAAAAGGACCTCGATAAATTCTGCTCGCGGATGAAACGCATGACGGCATACGTTTCCTCCATGACGATGGAAGGAAAGGCTCCGCTGCCCGCGTTCGAGCGCGAGCTGCTGGCGCTGCTGCCGAGGCTGCGCCGGTTCGCCCGCTCGCTCGCCCGCGATGCCGCCGATGCCGACGACCTCGCCCAGGTCGCCGTCGAGCGCGCGCTCAAGGCGAAAGCGCAATGGCGGACTGGTACGAGGTTGGACGCGTGGATGATGAGGATCATGCGCAATTGCTGGATCGACGAGGTGAGGAGCCGCGGCCGGCAGGCGCGGACGTTTGCGCCGGAGGATGCCGGCGCGGCCGCAACCATCCCCGCGCATGAGGACATCGAGCGCAGCGCACAGATGAGCGACGTCGACAAGGCGATGAATGCGCTGCCGGCCGAGCAGCGCGAGGCGATCGCGCTGGTCCTCGTGGAGGGCCTCGCCTACCGGGAGGCGGCCGAGATCCTCGACATCCCGATCGGCACCCTCACCTCGCGGCTCACCCGCGGACGGCAGGCGCTCGCGCAGTATCTGGAGGCGGCATGAACCGGATAGGGGACGAGACCCTCAACGCTTATGCCGACGGCGAGCTCAGCGGGCTGCGCCGCGACGAGGTCGAGCGTGCGCTCGCCGAGGATCCGGAGCTTCGCACCCGCCTGGCGCTGCAGCAGCGGCTGCGCGCGCGCGTCGCCGCGCATTACGGGCCGGTCGCCGAGGAGGAGGTGCCGGAGCGCCTCAGCGCCCTGGTGGCGCCTGCGGCCGGCCATGTCGTCGACCTTGCGGCGGCACGGGCGCGTCGGCCGGTGTGGAGGGCGCTCGCGGCCCTTGCCGCGGCATTGCTGCTCGGGCTCTTCGCGGGATCGATGCTGCCGCGCGGCGACACGGGGCCCGTGACCGTCGCAGGGGGCGCGCTGATCGCGCGCGGGGAGCTTGCCGAGGCGCTGGAGCGGCGGCTCGCGTCCGACCGCGGCACCTCGTTGCGGATCGGCGTCAGCTTCGCCGCCGCCGACGGCCGCTTCTGCCGCATTTTCGACGCGGAGGCGCTGAGCGGCCTCGCCTGCCGCGGGCAAGAGGGTTGGCAGCTGGTCGCAACCGCCGCCCCCGTCCCCGGCCGGGCCGGAGAGTTTCGCCAGGCCTCTTCGGGCAACCCCCTCATTCTCGGCGCCGCGCAGGAGATGATGGCGAGCGAGCCGCTGAACGCCGCAGCCGAACGCCGGGCGCG
>DASWMB010000265.1:0-14757 GCA_036399955.1 Allosphingosinicella sp.
ATCGGAAAGAGGACGACTTCGCGGATATTCGGCTCGCCGGCGAGCAGCATGACGATGCGGTCGATGCCTGGCGCCGAGCCGCCGTGGGGCGGTGCACCGAACTTGAAGGCGTTGATCATTCCCGAGAAATTCGTGTCGACATCCTCGCGGCTGTAGCCGGCAATTTCGAACGCCTTGTACATGATGTCCGGGCGGTGGTTGCGGATCGCTCCCGACGACAGCTCCACGCCGTTGCAGACGATGTCATATTGATAAGCGAGGATGTCGAGCGGGTCCTTGGTCTCGAGCGCCTCGAGCTCGCCCTGCGGCATCGAGAACGGATTGTGCGAGAAGTCGAGCTTCTTCGCCTCCTCGTCATATTCGTACATCGGGAAATCGACGATCCAGCAGAAGTCGAAGCGGTTCTCGTCGATCAGGCCGAGCTGCTCGGCGACGCGGGTGCGGGCCGCCCCGGCGAGCTTCGCCGCCTGCCCCTCCTTGCCGGCGGCGAAGAAGATGCCGTCGTCCGGACCGAGGCCGAGCGCAGCGACCAGCGCCCGCGTCGCTTCCTCGCCGTGGTTCTTGGCGATCGGACCGCCGAGCTCGCCGCCCTTCTGGGTGATGTAGCCGAGGCCGGCATGGCCTTCGGCGCGCGCCCAGTCGTTCATCTCGTCGAAGAAGCGGCGGCTGTGGCCGGCCGTGCCCGGCGCCGGGATCGCGCGCACGACGCCGCCCCCCTCGACGATGCGGGCGAACAGGCCGAAGCCGGAGGCGCGGAAATGGTCGGAGACGTCGGAGATGAGCAGCGGATTCCTGAGGTCCGGCTTGTCCGAGCCGTATTTCAGCATCGCCTCCCGATAGGGGATGCGGGGGAAGGAGCCGGCGGGCGTCACCGGCCTCCCCTCGGCGAACTCCTCGAACACGCCGGCGAGCACCGGCTCGATCGCCTGGAACACGTCCTCCTGGGTGACGAAGCTCATCTCGAAGTCGAGCTGGTAGAATTCGCCGGGGCTGCGGTCGGCGCGGGCGTCCTCGTCGCGGAAGCAGGGGGCGATCTGGAAGTAGCGATCGAAGCCGGCGACCATGATCAGCTGCTTGAACATCTGCGGCGCCTGCGGGAGCGCGTAGAACTTGCCCGGATGGACCCGGCTCGGGACGAGATAGTCGCGTGCGCCTTCGGGGCTGGAGGCGGTGAGGATCGGCGTCTGGAACTCGGTGAAGCCCTGCTCCACCATCCGCCGCCGGATCGAGGCAATCACGTTCGAGCGCAGGACGATGTTCCTGTGGATGCGCTCGCGCCGGAGATCGAGATAGCGGTAGCGAAGCCGGATGTCCTCGGGATAGTCCGCCTCGCCCGCGACCGGCAGCGGCAGCTCCTGCGCCGCCGACTGCACCACGACGGCGTCGGCGTGGACCTCGATCTCGCCGGTCGCAAGGTTCGGATTCATCGCTTCCGCCGAGCGGGCGACGACCTTGCCCTCGACGGTGATCACGCTCTCGATCCGCACCTTGTCGAGGGTCGCGAAGGCGCCGTCCGCCACGTCGGCGACGATCTGGGTGATGCCGTAATGGTCGCGCAGGTCGACGAACAGGAGATTGCCGTGGTCGCGCTTGCGGTGCACCCAGCCCGACAGCTTCACCGTGCCGCCGACCTCGGCCGCGCGAAGCTGGCCGCAATTGTGGGTCCTGTAAGCGTGCATCGTCCCGCGCCCTGACATTCTTTTCTCGATTGCAGTGAGGCGCGCGGCTTCGCGGCGGGGGGAGGCTTTGTCAAGGCGAGAGGGCGCGTCTATAGGCCCGGCCATATGCACATCCATCCCCTGATCACCGACAGCGAATCGCTCGCGTCCCTGTGCGAACGGCTCGCCCGCAGCCCGTTCGTCGCCGTCGACACCGAGTTCATGCGCGAGAACACCTATTGGCCGGACCTCTGCCTGTTCCAGATTGCCAACAGCGAGGAAGCGGCGGCGATCGACCCGAAGGCGGAGGGGATCGACCTGACGCCGCTCCTCAGCCTGCTCGTCAACAACGAGCACGTGATCAAGGTCTTCCACGCCGGCGGCCAGGACATCGAGATCGTCTTCAACCTGACGGGCGGCACCCCGCACCCGATCTTCGATACCCAGATCGCGGCGATGGCGCTCGGGCTCGGCGAGCAGATCGGCTATTCCAACCTGTGCGAAAGCCTGCTCGGCAAGACGCTCGACAAGGGCGCGCGTTTCACCGACTGGGGGCGTCGCCCGCTCGACAATCGCCAGATCGACTATGCGATCGGCGACGTCACCCACCTCGCCGTCCTCTTCCCCAAGATGCTCGACCGCCTCCGGAAGACCGGGCGCGGGGCCTGGCTCGACCAGGAGATGGAGCGGATCGCCGACCCGGCCAACTACATCAACGAACCCGCTCTGGCCTGGAAGAAGGTCCGCGTCGCGAGCCGCAAGCCCGAGGTGCTCGGCCGTCTCAAGGCCGCGGCGGCATGGCGGGAGATCGAGGCTCGCTCCAAGAACCTGCCGCGCGGGCGGATCATGAAGGACGAGACGCTGGCCGACATCGCCCTCCACCCGCCGACCAGCCAGGAGAAGCTCGGCCAGGTGCGCGGCCTTTCGACGTCGTGGCGGAACAACGACATCGGCGCCCGCCTTCTGGAGGCGCTCGCCAACGCCGATCCCCTGCCCGCCTCCGAGCTGCCGCCGCGCGACGACAAGTCGCCCGGGCTCGGCAAGGAGGGGGCGCTGATCGCCGACCTCTTGAAGCTCCTCCTCAAGATCCGGGCGCGCGAGTCGAACGTCGCGCCGCGGCTCATCGCCCGTTCAGAGGAACTGGAGCTTCTTGCCGCGGGCCGGCGCGAGAATCTCCAGATCCTCGAAGGCTGGCGCTTCGAGGAGTTCGGCCGCGACGCGCTCGACCTCGTCGAGGGCCGCCTCGCCTTCGCGGTGCGCGGCGGCAAGATGGTGATGACGAGGGCGGAGGCGGACGCATGAGGATCTTTCTGGCGACCACGGCGGCGGCGACTTTGCTGATCGGCTGTGCGACCGCCGCACCGCCGGCTCCTCCCGAGGAGCAGCCGGTTCCCGAGCATGGCGCCGGGTCCTGCAACGCCGAAGCGGCGCGGGGCCTCGTCGGCCGGCAGCGCTCCGACGCGGTCGGCGCCGAGGCGCTGCGGCTGAGCGGCGCGCGCACCCTGCGCTGGCTGGCGCCCGACAGCCTCTACACGATGGATCTGCGTCAGGACCGCATCAACATCGATGTGAATGCGAACGGCCGCGTCACCGGACTGCGCTGCTTCTAGCCGAGCGCGGCTTCGGCCCTGAGGCCAAGGGCGCCCGCCAGCGTCTTCAGCCGCCGGTCGACCGCTTCCCCGTACAAAGCCGCTTCCCCTTCCTGCATGGAGAGGATCAGGCGCCCCTCGGCGACCGCGAGGCGGCTCCGCTCCAGCCCGGCCGCGGCGCCGCCGCTGAGCCGCTGGCCGAGGCGCATGGCGAGGCCCCATTGTGAGGCGCGACTGAGCTGCCTTTCGCTGCAGAGCGCCGACAGGCGTCCGTCAGGGAGGTCACGGCCGCCGCCGAAGCTGCAATAGAGGGCCTGGGCGAGCATCACCCGGCCCGCGGCATCGATGCCGACCCAATTGCCGTGCAGCGCCATGTCCAGCCCGCGCTCGGCGCGGAAGTCGGGATGCGCCTGCCAGGCGACGTCGGCGAGCAGGCAGGCGGCGAGCCGCAGCCGCGCCATCTCCGGCCCGTCGTCGAAGACCGGCGCGATCCAGCGGTCGAGCAGCCCGCCATGCGGCTCGAAGCGGCCGAGCCCGAGGCCGGCGTCGCGGGCGGCGGCGATCAGCGGGTCGCGGCGCCGCTCCGCCTCTTCGAGGTCCGCGTAGAGCAGGCCCTCGCGGATGCCGAAGCTCGAGACGACGAGCTCGGCGGGGCGCAGCGCTTCGGCCAGGATGCGCAGCAGCCGGCTGGCGGCGGGCAGCGTCGGCAGGCGCGACATCGAGAGCGACGGGATTCGCGCGGCGCCGGCCTTGTCGAGCCGCTCGATCTCGCGCTGGAGCTCGCGCGGCCGCTCCGGAGCCAAGGCGTGCTGGTGGACGATCGGCAGCGGATGGCCGCGCAGCGCCATGTCCACCCGGGCAAGCGTGCGCCACGAGCCGCCGACCATGTAGAAGCGCCGGCCCTCCCCCCGCCGCGCGAAGCCGGTGCGGGCCAACGCCTCCTCCACCGCCGCGCGGAGCGCGCCCTTGCCGCCGTAGCGCCCCAGCCGGAGGACCCCGAGGGGCAGCGAGGCGCTGTGGCGCACCGCCCCGCCGGAGATGTCGACCAGCTCGAGGCTGCCGCCGCCGAGATCGCCGACGATCCCGTCGGCGTCCGGGATCGAGGAGAGGACGCCGAGCCCGGCTATCACCCCCTCCTCCTCGCCGGACAATATTTCGGGCGAGACGCCCAGCGCCCGCACGCGATCGAGGAAGGCGGCGCCGTTCGACGCGTCGCGGACCGCCGCGGTGGCGACGACGCGCGTGCGCCCGGCGCCCATCTGCTCGAGCAGCAGGCGGAAGCGCGCGATCGCCGCGAGCGCCCGCTCCTGCGCTTCGGCCGGAAGCTCGCCGCCGCCGCCGTTGAGGCCGCGCCCGAGCCCCGCCATCACCTTCTCGTTGAACACGATCGAAGGAATTCGGCTCGCGCCGGAATAGACGACGAGGCGGACCGAGTTGGAGCCGATGTCGACGATCGCGATCGGGCTCAGCTCGGTCATCCCCCTCCTCCCCTGATCAGTGGCCGCGCGGCAGGCGCAGCTTCTTCGGGCTCGCATCGGACAGCGCCGCACCGCGCCCCGAAAGCGAGGGATTGGTCATGAAATAATGGTGCAGGTTGAACGGCTTCTCCTCGCCCTCCGCCTTCACCCGTTCGTAGCTGCCGTCGGCCAGCAGCCGCCAGCTCTGCTCGTTGTCGATCAGGCTCGCCACCATCACCTGGTCGAGGATCTGCTGGTGCACCGTCTCGTTGTCGATCGGCAGCATATATTCCACCCGCCGGTCGAAATTGCGCTGCATCCAGTCGGCCGAGCTCACATAGACGGCGGCGCCGCGGCCCGGCAGGTCGGCGCCGTTGCCGAAGCACCAGATGCGGCTGTGCTCGAGGAAGCGCCCGACGATCGACTTGACGTGGATGGTCTCCGAAAGCCCCGGCACGCCGGGCTTCAGGCAGCAGATGCCGCGCACGATCAGGCCGACCTGGACGCCGGCGCGGCTCGCTTCGTAGAGCTTGTCGATGATCGCCGGATCGACCAGGGCATTGAGCTTGGCCCAGATCGCCCCCGGCAGTCCCTTGCCGACATTGGCGATCTCGCCGTCGATGAGGCGCATCAGCTCGCCCCTCATCCTGAGCGGCGACATCACGATCCGCTCCATGTCGCGCGGCTCGACATAGCCCGTGATGTAGTTGAACAGCTGGGCGACGTCGCGCCCCAGCCGCGGGCTGGCGGTGAAGAAGCTGAGGTCGGTGTAGATCCGCGCCGTCACCGGGTGATAATTGCCGGTGCCGAGATGGCAGTAGGTGCGGTAGCCCTCCTCCTCGCGCCGCACGACCATGGACACCTTGGCGTGGGTCTTGACGTCGATGAAGCCGTAGACGACCTGCACGCCGGCCCGTTCGAGCGCGTTCGCCCAATAGAGGTTCTGCTCTTCGTCGAACCGCGCCTTGAGCTCGACGACGGCGGTCACCGACTTGCCGGCCTCGGCGGCGTCGATCAGCGCGCGGATCACGGCGGACTGCTTGCCCGCGCGGTAGAGGGTCTGCTTGATCGCGACCACGTCCGGATCGGCGGCGGCCTGCTTCAGGAACTCGACGACCACCTCGAAGCTCTCATAGGGGTGGTGGACGATGATGTCCTTGGCCTTGATCGCGGCGAAGCAGTCGCCACCATGCTCGAGGATGCGCTCGGGAAAGCGGGCGCTGTAGGGCTCGAACTTGAGGTCCGGCCGGTCCTCCTCGACCAGCGCGGCAAGGTCGGCGATGCCGAGGAAGCCGGTCGATTCGTAGACGAGGGCGGCGCTTGCATCGAGGCCGTCGCGGACCAGCTTCTCGAGCTGGTCCGGCATCGCCGTCTCGAGCTCGAGGCGGATGACGCGGCCGCGGCGGCGGCGCTTGATCGCGCTGCGGAAGGTGCGGACGAGGTCTTCGGCCTCCTCCTCGATCTCGATGTCGCTGTCCCGGATGACGCGGAAGGCGCCGCCGCCGAGCAGCTCGTAGCCGGGGAAGAGCGTCGCGATGTGCCGCCGGATCAGCGCCTCGATGCCGACATAGCGCGCCGCCTCGCCGGGGATGCGGATGAAGCGCGGCAGGGTCGGCGGGATCATCAGCAATTCGCGGATCGACTGCCCGTCGGAGAGGCGCTTCAGGTCGAAGATCAGCGAAAAGCCGCTGTTGGGGATGAACGGGAACGGATGCGCCGGATCGATCGCCTGCGGCGTCAGCACCGGGAAGATCTGCTCGCTGAAATGGCGGTCGAGCCACTCGGCGTCCTCGGCATCGAGCCCCTCGCGGCCGAGCACGACGAGGTTCGCGGCGGCGAGCGACTGCCTGAGATAGCGCCACACCTCCTGCTGGCTGCGCGTCAGCCGGTCGGCCTCCCGCGCGATCGCGGCGAGCTGCTGCGCGGGCGTGAGTCCGTCGGCCGACCGCTCGTCGACCCCCTGCAATTGCTGGCCCTTGAGCCCGGCGACCCGGACCATGAAGAACTCGTCGAGATTGCTCCCCGAGATGGAGAGGAAGCGGAGCCGTTCGAGCAGCGGGTGCGACGAGTTCATCGCCTCGTCGAGGACGCGCCGGTTGAAGGCGAGCCAGCTGAGCTCGCGGTTGAAATAGCGGGCGGCGGGCTCGCGCTCGCCCGGCAGCTCGCCCCGGTCGTTGGCGGGCGGATTGACGCGTTCGGGGAGGGGCGTGGCCATCTAGCGGTACTTCGCCCTTCTGATCAGCCGCGCCTCGACGAGCGCCTTCTTGGCGACCGGCACCGTGAGCCGCTTGTGGTGCGAGAGCACCGCGCGGTCGAGCGCGTCGATCGCCTTTAGAACCCCGACATAGGAGCGTTCGATCCGCGGCACGAGGAATTCGGCGACCTCCGGCGGCGCGGCGATGCCGCGGTCGCCGAGCAGCTTCAGGACCAGGGCGTGGAGCAGCTCGTCGTCGGGCGGCTCGATGCTGATCTGCGGCGTCGCGGCAAGGCGCGAGCGCAGGTCCGGCAGCCTGACCTGCCAGCGCGGCGGCGCCGCGTCGGCGACGATCAGGAGCGGCTTCCTGCGCGCCTGGGCGTCGTTCCAGGCATGGAAGAGATCCTCCTCCTCATGGTCCTCCGCATTATCGAACAGCCGCCCGCCCGTCTTGCGCACGAAGATGCGGCCCAGCAGGCTCCGGCCGGACTTGCGCGGACCGGTGAGCAGGGTCGCCATCACCGGCCAGGTCGACCAGCTCTTGAAATGCTCGAAGGCGTAGCGGTTCGCCTCGGAGATCAGGAAATCCTCGTCCTTGTCCGCCACCGGCCATGAGAACGGCAGGGCGATCTGGCTCACGACGCCCGTCTCAGCGCGATATTCTGAGCGAGGCGCCCGATCCGGACACGGTCCAGCCCTGCGCCCGCAGCGCGGCGGCGAGCGCGTCCGGATCGCCGGAGAAGGTGACGCGCATCGTCGAGGTGCCGCCGATCGCCTGGCTGACGGTGATCGCCGAGGTGACGCCGCCGACCCGGCTCACCGCGATCTCGGCGCGCTGCACGGCTTCGGCGTCGGGCGAGTCGAACTGGATTCGGACGGCCTGGGCGGCGCCGGCGACGGGGCCGCTGGGCTCGGCGCCGGTCGGGCCGTCGGCCTGTCTCCGCCGCTCTTCGCGCTCCTCCTCTTCCTCTTCGGGCGGCAGCTCCTCCGGCGGCGGCGCGATGTAGAGCGTGGGGTCGGGCGTCAGCCTCTCCTCCTCGAGCGCCCGCACGAACAGCGCGTCGAGCCGGCGGACGCCTTCGTCGAGCATGCGCGGGATCGAGGCGGCGTCGGGCGCGCGCAGCTCGAAGCGGCCGAGCAGCTCGCGGTCGGGCCCGTGATAGCCGGCGAAGGTGCCGACCGCCGGACCGCCGGGCCACAGGCGACGGAGCTGGACCTCGGGGACGAGGATGTCGGCCGCGCCGTACTGGTCGAGGAGCACGCGCCACCAGCCGCGGCTGCGCCGCCCGGTCTGCATCGCGTTGAGGAGCAGGGGGTCGGCGCCCGTGCCGGACGTCCGCACATAGTCGATCGGGCTGTTGGCGGTGCGGAAGTGCGCCCAGGCCCGCTGCCAGTCGTTCCTGAACTCGAGCGAATAAGCGGTGCCGCCGGTCACCATCACCGGGATGACCAGCATCGCCGCCGAGCGCCGCACCAGGCCCTGGACGCCGAGCATCGGACCGGTCCGGGGGCGATCGAACAGGACGCCCAGCCTGGCGATGTAGCGGGTCGGGCTGATCTGCTCCTGCTCGATGATCACGCCGGAGACGATGCCGCTCAGCACCGATTCCGAAAGCGCCGGCGCTTCCGAGGCCGGACGGTTGTTGGTCCGCGCCCAGAGCAGCTTCCAGCCCTCGGCCATCGCCCGCCGCCAGCCTTCGACGCGGGCGGCGGCAGCGTTCTCGGCGACGACGTCGACCTCGACTCCCGTCACCTCGAGCGCGCTGGCGCTGTCCACCGGGGCGATACCGCGATCGGCCCCGTCGAGCTGCGCCCAGACCGCGCCGCCGAGCCCTGAGACGGCGAGCGCGAGCAGAATCGGGATGCGGAAGCGGCGGAGGGGGGTCACGGGCGCCTTTTTGGCGACTTGGCCGTGGAAATCCAAGCGCGTTCTGGGCTAGCGCGGCACCATGGGCGAGAGCGGCGGCGAGAGCGGATCCTATACCTACGAGCAGGCCGGCGTCTCGATCGCCGCGGGCAACGCGCTGGTAAGGGCCATTGCGCCGCTCGCCAAGGCGACGGCGCGCCCGGGGGCGGACGCCGCGCTCGGCGGGTTCGGCGGCTTCTTCGATCTGAAGGCGGCAGGCTACCGCGATCCCCTGCTGGTCGCGGCGAACGACGGCGTCGGCACCAAATTGAAGCTTGCCATCGACAGCGGGCGGCACGACGGCGTCGGCATCGATCTCGTCGCGATGTGCGTCAACGACCTGATCGTCCAGGGCGCCGAGCCGCTCTTCTTCCTCGATTATTTCGCCACCGGCCGGCTCGAGGCCGGCATCGCCGAGCGGGTGATCGCCGGCATCGCGGAGGGCTGCAGGATCGCCGGCTGCGCCCTCATCGGCGGCGAGACGGCGGAGATGCCGGGCATGTATGCCGAGGGCGACTACGACCTCGCCGGCTTTTGCGTCGGCGCGGTCGAGCGCGGCGAAGCGCTGACCGGCGACGGCGTCGCCGCGGGCGACGTCATCCTCGGTCTGGCTTCGTCGGGCGTCCATTCGAACGGCTTCTCGCTGGTCCGCCGCCTCGCCGGGGACAAGCGGTGGAAGCTCGACCGGCCCTCTCTGTTCGACCAGGAGCGGCTGCTGATCGAGGCGCTGCTCGAGCCGACGCGCATCTATGTCCGCCCGCTCCTCCCGCTCGTCCGCGCCGGCCGGATAGGGGCGATGGCGCACATCACCGGCGGCGGCCTCCTGGAGAACATCCCCCGAGTCCTGCCCAGCGGCCTCCACGCCCGCATCGACGCCGCAGCCTGGCCGCAGCCGCGGCTGATGGCCTTCCTCCAGGCGCAGGGCAATATCGAGCCCGCCGAGATGGCCCGCACCTTCAACTGCGGCATCGGCATGGCCGTCATCGTCCCGCCAGACGGTGCGAAGGATCTCGTTCAAGCGCTTGAAGAAGCAGGTGAAATTGTATTCGAGATCGGGCGGGTCGAAGTGGGCGAGCGCGGCTGCACCGTCTCCGGCCCGCGCGGCAGCTGGAGCGCCCGCGACGACTGGTCCGCAACCCATCATGGCTGACAAGGTCCGCGTCGCGGTCCTCCTCTCGGGGCGCGGCTCCAACATGCTCGCTCTGTCCGAGCACAAGCGCCGCGACCCTGACCGTCCCTACGAGATCGTCCTCGTCGCCTCGAACGTGCCGGAAGCGCGCGGCCTCGTCCTCGCCCGCCGGCTGGGCATCCCGGTCTGGGCGAAGAGCCACAAGGGGCTCGCGCGCGAAGACTTCGACCGGCTGCTCGATGCCGAGCTCAAGGCGCGCGACGTCGAGATCGTCGCCCTCGCGGGCTACATGCGGCTGCTCTCGGATTCCTTCGTCGCCGCCTGGGAGGGGCGGATCCTCAACGTCCACCCGTCCCTCCTCCCCGCGCACAAAGGCCTCGACACCCACAGGCGCGCGATCGAGGCGGGCGACGCCTTCGCCGGCTGCACCGTCCACCTCGTCACGCCCGCCCTCGACGACGGCCCGATCCTCGCCCAGGCCAATGTCCGCATCCGCCCGCGCGAGGAGCCGGAGGCGCTGGCGGAGCGGGTGCTGGCCGAGGAGCACCGCATCTACCCGGCGGCGCTCGAAGATTATTGCCGCGCGGTTCTCGAGGGGCGGGCGGGGCCCGCCGGCGAAGCGGCCGAAGCCTAGCGCCGCCAGTGCACCGTGCCGTCGCGCGCGACCGTGATCCCCGCCTCCGGAACGTCCCGCGCGCTGAGCACCCCG
This sequence comes from Allosphingosinicella sp., assembly GCA_036399955.1. Taxonomy (GTDB): domain Bacteria; phylum Pseudomonadota; class Alphaproteobacteria; order Sphingomonadales; family Sphingomonadaceae; genus Allosphingosinicella. The sequence continues at coordinate 10,643 of DASWMB010000265.1, forward strand.
ATCCGCGCCGCGGCGGCGCCCGACGGGTCGTGCGCCGGTCCGCCCGGCCGGTCCTGCCGCGCCGAGACGATCCGCGCCGAGACGAGCTCGCCCGTCGGCGTCACCTCGACCGCGGCGACCGGCGCGAGGCCCGAAGGGCCGCTCAGGTTGAAGCGGCCATAGGTCCAGAAATTGCCGAGGCTGTAGGCGATGAAACGGCCGCGATAGACGTCGATCGCCCGCGGCACGTGCGGCCCGTGGCAGAAGACGATGTCGGCTCCGGCGTCGATCGCGGTGCGCGCGAAGCGGTAGGGATCGCCGCGATTCTCGTTGAGGAAGAGCTCGTTCTGCCGCGTCACCCGGTCGTGCGAGGCGCCCTCCGCGCCGATATGGCAGGAGACGACGACCACGTCGGCGCGCGCCGCCGCCTCCCGCACCACCTGCGTGACGCGCGGATAGTCGTTGACTTGGAGCAGCCCCGGATTGTGGCCGAAGGCGACCAGAGCGAAGCGGCGGCCGTCGCGCAGCGTCTGGACGCCGATGCGGGTCGACGGCGTGTCGGCGCCCGCCACCGCCATCCCCGCCCGGGTCAGGTGCCGGTAGGTCTCGGCCCGGTTGGCCTCGCCGAAGTCGCGGCTGTGGTTGTTGGCGTTGGAAACGAGGGTGAAGCCGGCGCGGCGCAGATAGTCGGCGTGGAAAGGCGGGCTCCTGAAGGTGAAGCAGACCCGCGGGTTGGAGCAGGCCTTGGCCCCTTCCGAGCTGGTGTGGATCGTCCCTTCGAAATTGCCGAAGACGACGTCGCCCGACGAGAAGAGCCGCGCCATCTCGGGGCCGATCACCGCCTGCGGGTCGGCGCCCGGCGTCACCCGCGGGTCCATGATCGGCTCGGGCCAGTCTGACCCCATCATGATGTCGCCGACGCCGATGACGGTGTAGTTGCGCGCGCGGCGCGGCGGCGCGGGCGCAGGCCTCGCCGCCGCCGGTCGCTGCAGAGCGGCTTCCGCCCGTCCCGTCACGCCGAGCTGCCCCACGCAGCCCAGCGCCTGGAGGGCGAAGGCGCCCGCCGCAATCGGCCAGATCTTCATCGTCCCCACCGCTCCCATGCCTGCAGGCTAGCGAAGCCGCACCAAAAAGCGATTCGATTCGCACGCGCGATCGATTCGCCGCTGGCCCGGCTTTGAACCCAAACCGGTCGCCACTTCTGCTGGACGTGCCGAAACTAACGGAAACTGAACGATTTTTCGTGGCGGCGGCGACAGAAGCACTGCCGCAAGGTTCCGCCGCTCGTCCCGGAACGGGCTCGGTCCGCCGTAACGACCTTGTTTGCTGCAGCGCACAACGGCAAGGATCGAAGCCGGTCAGCGGGGTGGGCGTATTTCTCCCTGACAAGACGTGGAATGTGAGCTGTCGCGAGGCCTGTTGCCTTTCGCTTCCCCTCCGTTCGGCGCCTGTTTTGGAGCCAATATGTTCAAGTCCCCCATGCTCTTCGCCGGAGCGCTGGGCGCATGCCTGCTCTCCGCGACCGGAGTGACGCTCGCCGCAGCGCATGCGGAAATCTTCGAGGCGGACGCGGCCGTGACCGCGCAGCCCACGACCAGCTCGATCCTTCAAGCCGCCACGCCGCAGCCCGCCGGAGACCCGGCCGAGGCGCAGCAGCCGGCCCCCGCGGCGGAACCCGCCGCCGCCCCCGCCCCCTCCCCCGCCGCCGCTCCGGTCCGCGCAGAGCCCGTCCGCCGTGCCGCCGCTGCCACGGGCGCCGCGGATGCGGAGCTCACCTGCCTCGCCCGCGTCATCCTCTACGAAGCGGGCGCCGAATCCCGCGCCGGCCAGGTCGCCGTCGCCCAGGTCGTGCTCAACCGCGCCCGTTCGGGCCGCTTCCCGCGCACCATCTGCGGCGTGATCAACCAGCGCGGCCAGTTCTCGGCGATCCGCAGCTTCCATCCGCGCCGCGACGCGCGCTGGAACCGCGCCCTCGGCGTCGCCCGCGCCGCCCGCTCCGGCGAGCGCGTCGCCGCAATCGGCAACGCGCTGTTCTTCCACGCCGCTCGCGTCCGTCCGTTCAGCGGCCGCACCCGCGTCGCGCGCCTCGGAGGCCACATCTTCTACCGCTAGAGCGGCCTGTCACTGGGAAGTCCGGGCCGGCGACGGCCCGGACGCGCATCAGCCGACGAGATCGGCGGTAAGCAGGCCGCCACGTCCCCGGACGTGGCTACGGCTCGCGGGGCGAGCCGTACCTGCTTAACCGACGATCTCGTCCGGGCTGAAGAAGAAGTCGATCTCGATCTGCGCGTTCTCGAGGCTGTCCGAGCCGTGGACGGTGTTCGCCCCGATCGATTCCGCGAAGGTGCGGCGGATCGTCCCTTCCTCGGCCTGCTCGGGATTGGTCGCGCCCATCACCTTGCGGTTGAGCGCCACCGCGTCCTCGCCCTCGAGCACCTGGACCACCACCGGGCCGGAGGTGATGAACTCGACCAGCTCGCCGAAGAACGGCCGCTCGCGATGGACGCCGTAAAAGCCCTCGGCCTGCTCCCGCGTCATCCGGATCCGCTTCGAGGCGACGACGCGCAGCCCCGCTTCCTCGAGCTTGGCGGTGACCGCGCCGGTGAGGTTGCGCCGGGTGGCATCGGGCTTGATGATCGAAAAGGTGCGTTCGGTCGCCATCGCGATCGGACTCCATGATTGTTGAGGGAAGGGATTTGGCGCGTCTCTAGGGGCGGCGCGCCCCGAGGGCAAGGCTCAGGGGCCTTCCACCCAGCGCCCGTCCACCTGCTTCCAATAGCGCGGCTCGACCTCCGGCTTCCCCTTCAGCGTCCGCCACAGCGCCCGCGCCTCGTCGAGACCCGAGCCGTCGAAGAAATAATAGACGCGCTCGAAGCCGAGCGCCTCCTCGCGCCACTGCCCGTCGGCCAGGGCGATGCAGCGGGCGCCGTTCGCCGCCTCGGTGCCCGCCGAGAGCAGGACCGGCTGCGCCTCCGGGTTCGCGCGGCCGTGCGGCAGGAAGCTGTCGGCGGCGTAGGTCCAGAGCTGCTCGTCGAGCCGGGCAAGCCATTCCTCCCCGGCCACCACCAGCAGCCGCTCGCCCTTGGCGACGAGGCCCTGACAGACGATCGGCAGCACCCGCTCGAGCGGCGAGGCGGTTAGGTGGTAGAAGTTGACGATCACGCCTCGTGATATTTCGCCACGAAACGGTCGAGCAGCGCGACGCCATAGCCGGTCGCGCCCTTGTCGTAGAGGTGCGAGGGCTTTTCGGCCCAGACCATGCCGGCGATGTCGAGATGCGCCCATTTGACGCCTTCCTCGACGAAGCGGCCGAGGAAGCAGGCGGCGGTGATCGATCCGCCCTCGCGGGCGCCCGAATTCTTCATGTCGGCGATCGGCGAATCCATCATCTTGTCATAGGCTTCGCCCATCGGCATTCGCCACAGCCTGTCGCCGCTCTCCTGCCCGGCGGCGGTGAGCCGCTCGGCGAGGCCGTCGTCGTTCGAGAACAGGCCGGCATATTCGTGACCGAGCGAGATGATCATCGCGCCGGTCAGCGTCGCGAGGTCGACCATCACCTCGGGCCGGTATTCGCGCTGCGCCCAGGTCATCGCGTCGGAGAGGACGAGGCGGCCTTCCGCGTCGGTGTTGATCACCTCGATCGTCTGGCCCGACATGGAGGTGACGATATCGCCGGGCCGCTGGGCGCCGCCGTCCGGCATGTTCTCGGCGAGCACGCAGACGCCGACCACATTCGCCCTCGCCTTGCGTCCGGCGAGCGTCCGGATGGTCCCGGCGACGGCCGCGGCGCCGCCCATGTCCCACTTCATCGCCTCCATGCCGGCGGCCGGCTTGATCGAGATGCCGCCGGTGTCGAATGTGATGCCCTTGCCGATGAACACGACGGGCTTTGCGTCGGCGTCGTCGGCGCCGTTCCAGCGCATGGCGAGGAGCCGCGGCGGGCGGATCGAACCCTGGCCGACGCCGAGCAGCGCCCCCATGCCGAGCTCGCGCATCTCGGCCTCGGTCAAGACGCTGAACTCGACGCCGAGCCCCTCCATCGCCTCGCGGCAGCGGTCGACGAAGGTCTCCGGATAGACGATGTTGGCCGGCTCAGTGACGAGGCCGCGGGTGAGCCGCAGGCCGTCGAGCAGCGC
>DASWMB010000266.1:0-1875 GCA_036399955.1 Allosphingosinicella sp.
CGCCGCCGTCACGGGGGATGGGCACGTCGCCGACTGGCGGTCGATGAACCAGGCTTTGTTCGAGGCGCTGTCGGTCGAGCGCGTCGCGATGTTCGTCATCCTGTCGCTGATCATCCTGGTCGCCGTCTTCAACATCCTGTCCTCACTGATCATGCTGGTGCGCGCCAAGACCCGCGACATCGCCATCCTCCGCACGATGGGCGCGTCCCGCCGCAGCCTGCTCAAGATCTTCATGACCGTCGGCGTGACGATCGGGACGCTGGGCACCGTCGCCGGCCTGATCCTGGCGGCGATCGCACTCTTCTTCCGCCAGTCCGTGGTGAATTTCGTCCAGCTCCTCACCGGCCAGAATCTGTGGGATCCCTCGATCCGCTTCCTCACCGAATTGCCGTCCAAGACGGACCCGTTCGAAGTGACCGCGGTTACCGTGATGGCGCTGGGCTTCAGCTTCCTCGCCACGCTCTACCCGGCCTACAAGGCGGCGAGCACCGATCCGGTCCAGGTGCTGCGCTATGAGTGACGTACTGCGCGTCACCGGGCTCAAGCGTAGCTTCAAGCAGGGCGAGGCCGTGATCCACGTCCTGCGCGGCATCGACCTCACCGTCGGCGACGGCGAGATCGTCGCCTTGGTCGGGCCCTCCGGCTCGGGCAAGTCGACCCTGCTTCAGGCGGTCGGGCTGCTCGAAGGCGGCTTCGAAGGCTCGATCCAGATCAACGGCGAGGAAGCCGCCCGGCTCGACAATGACGGCCGCACGCGCCTCCGCCGCGACGCGCTCGGCTTCGTCTATCAATTCCACCACCTCCTCCCCGACTTCAACGCCGCCGAGAACGTGATCCTGCCGCAGCTCATCCACGGCGCCGAGACCGAGCCGGCCCGTCAGCGCGCCGAATTGCTGCTCGGCTCGCTAGGCCTCGAGCATCGGCTTACCCATCCGCCCAGCAAGCTCTCCGGCGGCGAGCAGCAGCGGGTCGCGGTCGCGCGCGCGCTCGCCAACCGTCCGTCGCTGGTGCTGGCGGACGAGCCGACCGGCAATCTCGACGAAGCGACGGCCGATGTCGTGCTGGCCGAATTCCTCCGCCTCGTCCGCGGCGAAGGCAGCGCCGCCCTGGTCGCGACTCATAATGAACGGCTGGCTGCAAAGATGGACCGAGTTGTGCGTTTGCACGAGGGCGTGCTGGAGTGACCCCGTCGTCGCCCCGCCGCCGGGCACCGGTTTCGTGAGGGCGTAGAGCGATGGATTTTCGGAAAATCGACAACAGGCACAAGGCGTTGCTGGGTATAGCCGCGTTGCTGCTCGTGCTGGCCGCGGCCCTCGGGCTCAGCCTCACCCAGCAGGACGATCCGCCGGGCGCGGAGACGAAGGTCGACCTTGCCGCCAAGCAGGACGAGCAGACCAGCGACGCCTGCGCCTCCAAAGCGACCTACGACCGGCTGAAGGAAGTCGCGTTCGAAGAAGCGATCCGGATCCGCAACGCCGATCCCGCCAATCTCGACACGCTCGCCACCCATTCCGTCGTCCGCATGGAAAATCCGGTCGTGAAGAGCAGCGACAAGGAGCTCAACGTCACCGTCTGCTCGGGCCGGTTCGTGCTCGAGCTTCCGCCGGGGGCCGAGCGCGGCTTCGGCGGTGAGCGTCGACTCAGCGCCGACATCGAATATTCGGCGCAGTCGGCCGCCGACGGCAGCGGCCTCGTCTACCAGATCGAAGGCGCGGAGCCGATCATCTACAAGCTCGCCGCCTTCGACCTCAAAGGCCAGAGCTCCCAGGCGCCGGCCCCGGCCACGGGCGCCGACCTCGCCGAAGCGGACCAGCCCGACGCTTCGGCCGCTCCCCCCGCTTCGCAGCCGGAGCGGCCGCAGCTCGCCGAAGCCGC
>DASWMB010000267.1:0-2527 GCA_036399955.1 Allosphingosinicella sp.
TGGCCGCCGATCTCGGCGGTCTCGCCGAAGGCGTGTCCGGCGTTCAGCGCCGCGATGTTCGCCTCGGCGAGCCCCGGCGCCTTGGCGAACTTGGTCTTCAGCCACTGCTCGATCGGCGCGCGGTCGCGGTCGAACATCCAGAGCGCAAGGCCCAGCGTCCACATGTTCTTGCAGCGCAGCGCCTCCTTGTTGCCGAGGCCGAAGGGCTTCACCGCGTCGAGGGTGAGCTGCGAGATGTTGAACGAGATGAGCTGCCAGCGCGAAAGGCTGCCGTCCTGCAGCGGATTCGCCTCGTAGCCCGCCTTGGCGAGGTTGCGCGCCCCGAACTCGCCCTCGTCGGCGATGATCAGCCCGCCCGGCTTCAGGTCGGCGACGTTCACCTTCAAGGCCGCCGGGTTCATCGCCACCAGCACGTCAGGCGCGTCGCCGGCCGTTTCCACCGCCGCCGAGCCGAAGTTGATCTGGAAGGCGGAGACGCCGAAGGTCGTCCCCTGCGGCGCGCGGATCTCGGCCGGAAAATCCGGGAAGGTGGCAAGGTCGTTGCCGGCCAACGCGGTGGACAGGGTGAACTGCCCGCCCGTCAGCTGCATGCCGTCGCCACTGTCGCCGGCGAAGCGCACGACGACATTCTCCGGCGCGACGTCCGCGCCGGCTTCTTCCGGAGTGAGCAGATGGGTGGCTGTCGCCATCGGGGGTGTTTTCCTGAGGCTGTTTCGCTGCCCCTCTTAGCGGCGCCGGCGTCTCACCCCAAGGCAGAACTTGCCGCGGCCGGATGGTGGACGACCGCGGCAGGCGCCTCTAGTGAAGCACGCCGCCAGCCCCCGCCATGGAGCCCCGCTTGTCCGAGCCCTTCGTCCGTCCGGACGTGCGCACCTTCCTCGATTTCCTGAACGCGCTGCCCGGCCCGCGCAGCCACGAGGTCGGCCCGGCCGAGGCGCGGGTGATGATGATGCGCTCCCGCCACGTCGCCGACGCGCCCACGGGCGAGCTTGCGCTGATCCGGGACCTCTCCTGCCCCGGTCCCGGCGGCGACATCGCCCTGCGCCTCTACGACGCGCGGGAGAGCCGCGGCCCCTCGCCGCTCCTCCTCTTCTTCCACGGCGGCGGCTTCGTGCTCGGCGATCTCGACACCCACGAGCCCTTCTGCGCCGAGATCGCGCGGCTGCTCGACATGCCCGTCCTCGCCGTCGATTACCGCCTCGCGCCCGAGCACCCGTTCCCGGCCGGCGCCGAAGACTGCATCGCCGCGGCCCGCTGGGCCGCCGCCTCTCCCGAAGCCTTGGGCCGCGAGGTCACCGGGCTCGTCCCCTGCGGCGACAGCGCCGGCGGCAATTTCGCCATCGTCGCCACCCTCGCCCTTCGCGACGAGCCCGCCGCCGCGCCGGTCCTCGCGCAGTGGCCGATCTACCCGGCCGCGGACCCGGCAATGGGCTATCCGAGCTTCCACGATTTCGGCGAGGGCTATCTCCTGACGAAGGACGGCATGCGCTGGTTCGACGACTGCTACGCGCCGGACCCGAAGGACTGGCGCTATTCGCCGATGGTCAAGAGCCAGGCCGGCATGCCGCCGACCCTGATCGTCACCGCCGGCCTCGATCCGATCCGCGACCAGGGCCGCGCCTACGCCTCCGCCTGCATCGAAGCGGGGGTGGAGACGGTCTATCTGGAGGCCGAGGGCAACATCCACGGCTTCATCAACCTCAGGAAGGCGATCCCGTCGTCCAACGAGGACATCGCCCGCTGCGTCGCCGCCCTGAAGCTGCTGCTGGCGACCCGGCAGCGACCCTGAGCGCCCGCAAGCCGTTCGGGCTGAGCCTGTCGAAGCCCTGCCCTTCTTCTCGCCTGATGAAGAAGAAAGGACAGGCCTTCGACAAGCTCAGGCCGAACGGCTAGGGGGAGCGGCCACGATGAAAGACCCCACCACCCTCCCCTATCGCCCCGGCGCCGGGATCATGCTGCTCAACCGCGAGGGCAAGGTCTTCGTCGCCCAGCGCCTCGATAGCACCCTCGAGGCGTGGCAGATGCCGCAGGGCGGGCTCGACGAGGGCGAGGACCCGGAGGACGGCGCCCTGCGCGAGCTCGAGGAGGAGACCGGCATCCCCCGCGACAAGGTCGAGCTGATCGCCCGCTGCCCGGAGCCGCTCACCTACGATCTGCCGCCGGACCTCGTCGGCAAGCTCTGGAAGGGGCGCTGGCGCGGCCAGGTCCAGCACTGGTTCCTCGCCCGCTTCATCGGGACCGATGACGACGTCAACATCGAGACGGAGCACCCGGAGTTCCGCGCCTGGAAGTGGTGCGAGCCGGACGACCTCCCGAAGATGATCGTCCCGTTCAAGCGCGAGCTGTACGAGGAGGTCCTGGCGGCGTTTCGCGACAAGATACGCTGAGCTCCTTAGAGACGGGCCTTGGCTATGGGCTGCGCCCTGCTCAGTCCCTCCTCAGGATGAGCTGAGAGGCTATTCGCTCATCCTGAGGAGCCGCTGAGTAGGCGAAGCCGTATCGAAGCGGCGTCTCGAAGGACTTTCCC
>DASWMB010000268.1:0-21625 GCA_036399955.1 Allosphingosinicella sp.
ATGGCTGGTCGCTCGACGGGATCGACCTGTTCGAGCTCGTGCCGCCCGAGCTCAGCCTCGATCCGGAGCGCGAGCAGTCGATCGTCTACGCGTCCGATCTCGAGCTGGGCGAGACCGTCAGCATGGTGATGGAGGAGGTCGAGCGGGCCGCGCCGGCGCGGATCGTGTTCGACCGCCTCTCCGAAATCCGCCTGCTCGCGCAGGGCTCGCTCCGCTACCGGCGGCAGGTGCTCGCGCTGAAGCATTTCTTCGCGCAGCACAATTGCACCGTCCTCTTTCTCGACGACCTCACCGACAGGATGACCGGAGACGACCTCAGCCTCCACAGCCTCGCCCATGGTGTCATCCGGCTGGAGCAGAATGCGGTCGAATATGGCGCCGAGCGGAGGCGTCTGCGGGTCTTCAAGATGCGCGGCCGCGCCTTCGTCGGCGGATATCACGACTTCGATATCAGAACCGGCGGCGTCGTCGTCTTCCCCCGCCTCGTCGCCTCGGCGCATCCCGAGGAACCCCGGGAGGAGCGGGACGCGCGGAGCGGCATCGCCGAGCTCGACGCCCTGGTCGGCGGTGGCCTCGATTACGGCACCTCCACCCTGGTGATCGGCCCATCGGGCGCCGGTAAGTCCACGGTCGTTCTGCAATATACCCACGCCGCGCTGCAACGCGGCGAGAGCGCGCTCGTCATCAGCTTCGACGAGACCCGCCGCGTCTTCCACCGCCGCGCAGCCGGCCTCGGCCTCGATGTCTCCGAATTCGAGGAACAGGGACGCCTGATCTTCCGTCAGGTCGATCCCGCCGAACTGTCGCCGGGCGAGCTCAATGCGATCGTGCGGGAGAGCGTCGAGGCGCGCGGCGCCAGCATCGTCGTGATCGACTCGCTCTCCGGCTACCAGCACGCGATGCCGCACGAGCAGTTCATGCTCCTCCAGATGCATGAGGTGGTGACCTACCTCAACCAGCAGGGCGTGCTGAGCTTCCTGGTCCTCGCCCAGACCGGAATGGTCGGCACGATGCAGTCGCCGGTCGACATCACCTACCTCGCCGATTCCGTCATGCTGCTCCGCTTCTTCGAAGCCGAGGGTGAGCTCCGGCGGGCGCTGTCGGTCCTCAAGCGGCGCACCGGTCCCCACGAGACGACGATCCGCGAGCTCAGGATCGCGGCCGGCGGCGTCCATGTCGGCCCGAAGCTCGACGGCTTCCGCGGGGTCCTGACCGGCACGCCGACGTTCGACGGCAAAGGCGCCCTGCTGCAGTCGCAAGATGCCGGCCGACGCGGAAACTGAGGCTCCGGCCCGGGTCCTGATCCTCGCGCCCGCCGGCCGCGACGCCCAGGTGATCGCCCAGCTCCTCAAGAGCGCGTCGATCGCGTGCGAGATCGACGAGGGCGAGCGGCTGTTCGGCGCCATCCTCGCAGGATCTGCGGCGGCCGCCGTGATCACGGACGACGCGATCGCCCGCCTCGACATCGCACGGCTGCGCGAGGTGATCGAGCGGCAGCCGCCCTGGTCGGACTTCCCGTTCGTGCTGCTCGCACGGCGCGGCGAGGCGCGCCAGGGATCGCGCGCGATCGAGGCGCTGGTAAACGTCACCGCGCTCGAGCGGCCTCTCCATCCCGTGAACCTGGTCAGCGCGGTGCGATCGGCCCTGCGCGGCCGCGAGCGGCAGCGGCTCGCCGCCGCCTATCTCGCCGAGCGCGACGCCGCAGAGGCGCAGCTGCGCGAGCTTGCCGGCACGCTGGAGCAGAAGGTCGAGGAGCGCACCCGCGACCTTGCGGAAGCCAATGACCGCCTCACCGCCGAAATCGCCGAGCGCGAGCGGATCGAGGCGCGGCTCGTCCAGGCGCAGAAGATGGAGGCCGTCGGTCAGCTCACCGGCGGCATCGCCCACGACTTCAACAATCTCCTCACCGCCGTCGTCGGCTCGCTCGATCTCCTCATCCGACGGACCGACGACGAGAAGGTCCTGCGCCTTGCAAGGAACGCGCTGCAGGCGGCCGAGCGCGGCGCAAAGCTCACCGCGCAGTTGCTGGCCTTCTCGCGCCGGCAGCGCCTGTCGCCGACCGCCGTCGATCCGAACAAGGTGGTCTCGGGCATGGCCGACCTGCTCGGCCGCGCGATCGGCACCCACATCAGCATCGAGATGCGGCTCGATCCCAGCTTGTGGCGGGCGCTGGCGGACCCGACCCAGCTCGAGGTCATGATCCTCAATCTCGCGATCAACGCCCGCGACGCGATGCCGGCGGGCGGGCGCCTCCGGATCGAGACGAGGAACGTCGCCGAAGTGCCGCCGGCGGTCGCCGCAGAGCTTGCGCCGGGCGACTATGTCGCGCTCTCGGTCGCCGACAGTGGCACCGGAATGGCGCCCGACGTCCTCGCCCGGGCCTTCGAGCCCTTCTTCACGACCAAGAATCTCGGCAAGGGCACCGGTCTCGGCCTCTCGCAGCTTTACGGCTTCGCGCGGCAGTCGGGCGGCACCGCTCGCATCGAGAGCGAGGTCGGCGTCGGGACGACCGTCACCATCTATTTGCCGCGTACCCATGCCGAAGCGCAGGAGCAGCCCCGCGCGGTCCCCGAGAAGCTCGCCGACAGGAGCGCCCGCATCCTCGTCGTCGACGACGATGACGGGGTCCGGAAGGTCGCCGCTGCGATCCTCGAGGAGCTCGGCTTCGAAGTTCTCGCCGCCGCGAGCGCGCGCGAGGCGCTGCGCCTGCTCGAGTGCGGCGCGTTCGACCTCCTGATCACCGACATCCTCATGCCCGAGGCCACCGGCGTCGAGCTGGCGCGGCAGGTGCGGGAGAAGTGGCCGCAGCTCCCGATCCTGTTCGCCAGCGGCTATGCCGACGTGAAGACCTTCGGCGAGGAGCTGGAGGACGAGACGGTGCTGAGGAAGCCCTTCCGGATCGCCGAGGTCGCCGCCCGGATCGCGGAGATGCTCGAGAAGAAGGGCGAAAGCGGTGCGAACGTGGTCGAGTTCCGCCGCCGCTAGCGGCCGCGGCGCTCCCGCGTCAGCAGATCGAGGCAGGCCATGCGCACCGCGACGCCGTTCGCGACCTGGTCGAGAATCGCCGAGCGGTCGGGATCGTCGGCGAGGGCGCCGTCGATCTCGACGCCGCGGTTCATCGGCCCCGGGTGCATCACCATCGCGCCGGGGGCGGCGCGGTCGAGCCGCTCGCGGGTGAGGCCGTAGCGTTCGTGGAAGCCTTCGAGCGAGCCCGAGACCGCCTCCTCCATCCGCTCGCGCTGGATCCGCAGCATCATCACGACGTCGGCGCCGGCAATGCCTTCGTCCATCTCGTTGTAGCCGGTGACGCCCCCGGGCAATTCGTCCGGCATCAGGGTCGCGGGGCCGACGGCGCGCACTTCGGCGCCGAGCAGCGGCAAGGAGCGCAGATTCGAGCCGGCGACCCGGCTGTGCCGGATATCGCCGCAGATTGCGATCCTGAGGCCTTCGATCTGGCCCTTCCACTGGCGGATGGTGAGGGCGTCGAGCAGCGCCTGGGTCGGGTGCTCGCCGCGGCCGTCGCCGGCGTTGATCACCGGGCAGTCCATCAAGGCCGCCACCTCCGCCGCGGCGCCGTCCGCCTCGTGGCGGATGACAAGCAGGTCCGGCCCCATCGCGTTCAGCGTCTGCGCGGTGTCGATCAGGCTCTCGCCCTTGCGCACGGACGAGGCGGCGGGATGGAAGTTCGATACCTGGGCGCCGAGGCGCTTGCCGGCGATCTCGAACGAGAAAAGCGTCCGCGTCGAGTTCTCGAAGAAGGCGTTGATCTGCGTGAGCCCGGCGAGACGATTGTCCGCCCTGCGCGCCTGCCGGTTGAACGCCGACCACCGCTCCGCCTCGTCGAGGATGAGGAGGATGTCGTCGAGCGACAGACCCTCGATGCCGAGCAGGTGACGGTGGGGGAAGGCGCTCACGCCGCCGCGGATAGCGGCGGGAACTGCGCCTGCCAACATCCTCCCTGCCGCGCGTGGCGGCAAGGAGGACGCGGGTGCGCTCAGCGCCTCAGATGCTGGTTGAGGAAGGTGAGGTACGCCTCCGATGCGCGGACGCGGTTTTCCTTCCTGAGGAAGCCGTGGCCCTCGTCCGGGAAGAGGATGTATTCGACCGGCACGTTGTTGGCGCGGGCGGCGGCGACGAGCTCGTCGCTTTCGACCTGGAGGACGCGCGGATCGTTGGCGCCCTGGACGACCAGCATCGGCCGGCGGATGTTCCTCGCGTGGAAGAGCGGCGAGATCGCGCGATGGCGCGTCGCGTCCGTCGCCGGGTCGCCCATCTCGTCGAACAGCGAGACACGCTGCGCGCCCCACCAGGCGGGGATCGACTGCAGCGTCCGGACCCAGTTGGTGACGCCGAAGATGTTGATCCCGGCGTCGAACACCTCCGGATGGAAGGCGAGCGCCGCGGCGGTGATGTAGCCGCCATAGGATCCGCCCATCACCGCCACCCGGTCGGAAATCCAGTCCTGACCGGCGAGGAAATGGCGGGCGGCGACGACGTCGCGAAGGTCGACGTCGCCGTGGCGCTTGTCGTCCATGTGGAAGAAGGTCTTGCCGTAGCCCGACGAGCCGCGATTGTTCACCGCATAGACGGCATAGCCGTTGTTGACGAGATGCTGGACCTGGGCCGAATAGCCGCGCCGGCTCTGGCCGCCGGGGCCGCCATGAACCAGAACGATCGCGGGCACGGGATTCGACGCGCTTGCCTCCCGCGGCCGGTAGAGGATGCCGGGAACCTGGACGCCGTCATAGCTCGCGAAGCGGGCGACGCGCCCCTCGACCAGCCGGCGCTCGTCGATCCGCGCGCTGAGCGCCTGGGTGAGCCGCCGCGACTGGCCGGTCCGCAGGTCGGCGATGAAGATGTCCGACGGCGAGGTGTCGGAGGCGATCGTGAACGCCATCTGCGTCTCGTCGCGATTGAAGCGGATACCGCCGAGGTCGCCGGGCGGAACGCCGCGCAGCCGCACCCGCCGTCCGCCGGGGCCGAGGATGGTGACTTCCGTCGACGCGTCGGCGTTCAGCGCGTGCACTCGGTAGCGGCCCGACGGGGAGTAGGAGACGTTCATCACGTCCCAGTCGGCGGCGACCAGCCGCTCGCGGCGGCCGCTGGCGATGTCGTAGGTCCAGGCCTGCCGCCATTCGCCATGCTCGTCGGTGCCGTAGACCAGTGAGCGCCCGTCCGGCGTGAAGGTATAGGGGCCGTGCTCGACATTTCCCTGATGCTCGGTGATCAGCCGCGGCGCCGCATTGCCGCCGAGCTCGGCGAGATAGATGTCGCTGTTGGCGCTGCTGTGCGCCTTCACCAGCGCGACGTGGCGCCCGTCCGGCGAGACCGCGGCAGGGGTGTAGCCTTCGTTCTGGAACACCATCCGCCGGTCGTAGCTCGCAGCGTCATAGGCGTAGACGTCGAACATCTGCGGGTTGCGCTCGTTGGTCGAGACGAAGAAGGTCCGCCCGTCCGCGCTCCAGCCGAGGAACTGCGCCTTGAGCCGCTCGCCGGGCGTGAGGTCGTGGAGCCGGCCGTCGCCGAGCCGGACATAGAGGTGGTTGAGCTCGTTGCCGCCGCGGTCCGAGGTGACCAGCACCCGCTCGTCGTTCGGGAAGAAGCTGATCGCGAAGGTCGCATTGTCGCGCGAGGCGGTGACCGGCTGCGGGGCGCCGCCGGCGACCGGCAGGCGATAGGCGTTGAAGACGCCGCTCTGGTCGCTCGAGATGAGGATCGACCGGCCGTCGGGCGAGAAGGCGTAGCGGCCGGAGCCGGCGAGCGAGTAAGCGGTGGTCTCGAAGAAGTCGCGCGCGGAATAGCGCACCGGCTGCCCCTGCGCAGCCGCGGTTGCCGCGGGCGCGCCGTTGCCGCTCTCGGTCGTCGCGCAGCCGGCGATCGCCAGTGCCGAGATACCCATCGCGAGCGCAGCCTTCATCCGTCGAGCCATATCATCCCTCCTGTTGGTGTATTGCTTTTATATGACACCTGGCCGGGCGGCTGTCCAGAGACTTCGGCGCCGCGCGCAGGCGCGGACGCGGCGCTTACTCGGTCTCGCGGCGCCAGTCGGCTGCGGTCATGCAGACGAGCGCGACCGATGCCTGCGAGCCGGCACTTTCGATGCTGCGGCAGATGAGCTCCGGCCGCGCCTCGCGCTCGCCTCGCGGATCGGGACGGGTGTTCCGCTGGTCGCGCGCCTGCGGATCGGACGCGAGCGCAGCGACGGGCGCGGCGAGAGCAGCGACGACAAGAGCGGACTTGAGCAGGTTCCAGCGCACGACAACCCCCGTTTTCGCAATTCCGGTCAATGCTATACGCCGGCGCCGCTCCCCGCAAGCGGGCTTGGCGGCGGGGCCATGGTGAGAGCGTCGATCGCGCCCTGGAGGATGTAGGCGGCGGCCATCTTGTCGATGAGGTCGGCGCGGCGGGCGCGGCTCGCGTCGGCGACGATCAGCGTGCGCGTCACCGCCTGGGTGGACCAGCGTTCGTCCCAGAGGAGGAGCGGGAGGCCGAGCGGGGCGAGGTTGCGCGCGAACGCGCGGTTCGATTGGGTGCGCGGGCTCTCCGTCCCGTCGAGGTTGAGGGGCAGGCCGAGGACGAGCCCGCGGACCTGCTGCGCCGCCGCCAGCGCGCGCAGCTTCTCGAGGTCCGCCTGGAACTTGCCGCGGCGGATCAGCTCCGCCGCTGTCGCGATCGTCCATTGCGAATCGCAAAGCGCGATGCCGATCGTCTTCGTGCCGACGTCGAGGCCCATCAGCCGGCCGCCTTCCGGCAGCGCCTCCCGGAACTCGGCGGCGCTCGCCGTGATCATCGCGAGAGAAAGGTCGCCAGCCGAGCTTCCGCGTCGGCGCGGACGTTGGCCCAGAAGAGGGCGTAGTCGTAGACATGGTAGTTGTTGCCGGGGAGGACGTGGCCGCCGAGCTCGGGGGGGTCTTCGCCGATGAGCAGGAAACCGCGCACGTCACAGCGGGTGGGGACGGCGCCGGCGCGGAACTCAGCCTCGGTGAAATCCTCGTTCGGGAAGAGGGTGCCGAGATTGGCCTCCCGCGGCGCCTCGTCGGCCTGGTTCCCGGTGAGGGGATTGACGCAGAGCATCCGCGTCCCCGCACGGGCGATGCCGGCGGCACTGCGCGATTCGTCGTAGACGTCGGTCACCATCTTCGGGTCGGCGGGCTCGCCGAAGCTCTGCCAGGAGAGGATGCAGCCCGCCTGGCCGGCACGTTCGCAGGCGGGAAGGCCAAGCGTCGGCAAGTCTGCCGTCATCGAGATCGGCCAGCCGACCACGTAAGCAGCCACGACGCGCCGCGCGTCGGCGCGGCCGGCGATCCGCTCGGCCAGCAGGCGGGTGAGGTGGAGGCTCCCCTGGCTGTGCGCGGCGAGCAGGATCGGGCGATCCCGCGGCGCCTGACGGAGGAACTCGTCAAAGGCGGCGAGCACGTCGCGATAGGCGAAATCGAGGGCGCGGCGGGCATTCTCCTCGGTGGTGAGGAAGGCGCCGAACGCGGCCTGCCGGTATTTCGGCGCCCAGACCTCGCCCACCGAGTTGAACGCACTCGCCTGGCTGCGCACGAACAGCCGCGCGCGCCACTGCGACTCCTCGTCCTCGAGGGGCGCGTTCCACGCGCTGCGCTCGAGGAACGAGGTGGGGTGGATGAAGAAGACCGAAGCGCGTGGACGGCCGCTCCGGCTCACGCCCGGCGGGGTCCAAAGCGAGGGGTTGTCCGCAATGTCCGGGCGCGCGATCCAGAGGTCGCGGGCGGCGTAGGTCGAGCCCGCTTTCATCGGCACTTCCCGGAACTCGACCTTGGGGACGAAGGCGAGGCGGAGCAGCTGGTGCTCGAAGACCTTGTAGGCGATCGCGCCGATGATGAAGAGGACGGTGAGCCCCGCCACCACCCAGAGGAAACGCCTTGCCAGCATGGTGCCGCGAAAGCCGATCCGGCGGGAAGATGCAAGTCGTCGTTGATGCAGCGCAGCATGGATGCTAGCGCGCCGGCAATGTCCGTCGACGCCGCCACCGTCCGCCACATCGCGCGCCTCGCCCGAATCGCCGTCTCCGATGCCGAGGTCGAGGCGCTCGCGCCGGAACTGAACAACATCCTCGGCTGGGTCGAGCAGCTGCAGGAGGTCGACGTCTCCGGCATCGAGCCGATGACGGCGGTGATCCCCAATGCGCTTCGCCTGCGCGAGGACGAGGTGACGGACGGCGGGATCCGCGACGAGGTGCTCGCCAACGCGCCCGCCGCCGAGCACGGCTTCTTCGCGGTCCCCAAGGTGATCGAGTGATGGCCATCGCCGTTCGGGCTGCGCCTGTCGAAGCCCTGTCCTTCTTGGAGGCCGCAGGGGAAAGGCAGGGCTTCGACGAGCTCAGCCCGAACGGGCGGGGGGTCCTGTGACCGGCATTACCGATCTCGGCGTGGCCCGCATCCGCGATGGCGTTCGTGCCGGGACGTTCAGCGCCCGCGAGGTCGCCGAGGCCTTCGTCGGCGCGATCGAGAAGGCGAGGGGCCTCAACGCGTTCACCGTCGAGACGCCCGAGCTCGCGCTCGCCGCCGCCGACGCGGCCGACGCGGCCCGCGCCGCGGGTGCGCTGAAGCCGCTCTCCGGCGTACCGCTCGGCATCAAGGACCTGTTCGCGACCAAGGGAGTCCAGACGACCGCCGGCAGCCGCATCCTCGAAGGCTTCGCGCCAGTGTACGAATCGACCGTCTCCGGCAATCTCCTCGCCGCCGGCGCCGGCATGCTCGGCAAGCTCAACATGGATGAGTTCGCGATGGGCTCGTCGAACGAGACCAGCGGCTACGGGCCGGTGATCTCGCCATGGCGGCGCTCCGATGGCGGCAACGCGCCGCTCACCCCCGGCGGCTCGTCGGGCGGCTCGGCGGCGGCGGTGGCGGCCCGGATCGCCCCCGGCGTCACCGGCACGGACACCGGCGGCTCGATCCGCCAGCCCGCCGCCTTCGTGGGCATCACCGGGATCAAGCCGACCTACGGCCGCTGCTCGCGCTGGGGCATGGTCGCCTTCGCCTCCAGCCTCGACCAGGCCGGCCCGATGGCCCGCGACGTCAGGGACTGCGCGATCATGCTCGAAGCCATGGCCGGCTTCGATCCGAAGGACTCGACCTCGCTCGACCTTCCGGTGCCGCGCTGGGAGGCGAACCTCTCCTCCGACATGCGCGGCAAGCGCATCGGCATCCCGAAGGAGTACCGGATCGAGGGCGTTCCCGAGGAGATCGACCGCGTCTGGGCGAAGGGCATCGAGATGATGCGCGAGGCGGGCGCCGACATCGTGGAGGTCTCGCTCCCGCACACGAAGTACGCGCTCCCCACCTATTACATCATCGCCCCCGCCGAGGCCTCGTCCAACCTCGCCCGCTACGACGGCGTTCGCTACGGCCGCCGGGTCGCGCCCGAGAGCGGCAACCTCACCGACATGTACGAGGCGACCCGCGCCGCCGGCTTCGGCGCCGAGGTCAAGCGCCGCATCATGATCGGCACCTACGTCCTCTCGGCCGGCTTCTACGACGCCTATTTCAACCAGGCGCAGAAGGTGAGGGCGCTGATCGCCCGCGACTTCGAGCGCGTCTGGGCGGAGTGCGACTACCTCCTGACGCCGACGGCCCCGTCGGCCGCCTTCGCGCTCGGCGAGAAATCGAACGACCCGATCGCCATGTACTTGAACGACGTCTTCGCCGTCCCCGCGTCGCTCGCGGGCCTTCCGGCAATCAGCGTTCCCGCCGGGCTCAACGAGCAGGGCCTCCCGCTCGGCCTTCAGATCGTCGGCCGAGCGCTGGACGAGCAAGGCGTTCTCAATGCGGCGCTCGCGCTCGAGGAGCGCGCCGGCTTCACCGCAAGGCCGGGGGCGTGGTGGTGATGCACTCGGCTTGTGAGACCCGCACCGTTCGCCCTGAGCTTGTCGAAGGGCTGTCCTTGTCTTTGGCAGCCGGAAGAAAGGAAGGGCAGGGCTTCGACAAGCTCAGCCCGAACGGTTTGGCTCTATGACCGGTTCGGCAGCATCCACCTACCGCATCCAGGGCGCCACCGGCGAATGGGAGGTCGTGATCGGCCTCGAAGTTCATGCGCAGGTCACATCCAGAGCCAAGCTCTTCTCCGGCGCCTCGACCGATTTCGGCGCGGAGCCGAACAGTCAGGTCAGCCTGATCGACGCAGCGATGCCGGGCATGCTGCCGGTGCCGAACGGCGAGTGCATCCGCCAGACGGTCCGCACCGGCATGGCGCTGGAAGCGCAGATCAACGCCTGGTCGCGTTTCGACCGGAAGAACTATTTCTACGCCGACCTGCCGCAGGGCTACCAGATCAGCCAGCTCTACCACCCGATCGTCGGAGAGGGCGTGATCACGATCCTCACCGACGAGAAGGACGAGGGGACGGCCAAGCAGATCGGCATCGAGCGCATCCATCTGGAGCAGGATGCGGGCAAGCTGATGCACGACCAGCATCCCTCCATGTCCTATGTCGACCTCAACCGCTGCGGCGTCGCCTTGATGGAGATTGTCTCTCGGCCGGACATGAGAAGCCCCGAGGAAGCAGGGGCTTATGTCCGGAAGTTGAGATCGATCCTGCGCTATGTCGGCTCGTGCGACGGCAATATGGAGCAGGGCTCGATGCGCGCCGACGTCAACGTCTCGGTACGGCGGCCGGGCGAGCCGCTGGGCACGCGGACGGAGACGAAGAACGTCAATTCGATCCGCTTCATCATGGCCGCGATCGAGCATGAGGCGAGCCGCCAGGTCGACGTCATCGAGAGCGGCGGCACCGTCGTCCAGGAGACGCGGCTGTGGGACCCGGACAAGAACGAAGGCCGCAGCCTGCGCTCCAAGGAAGAAGCGCACGACTATCGCTATTTCCCCGATCCGGACCTCCTGCCGGTCGAGCTTTCGGACGAATTCCTCGCCGATTGCCGCGCCTCGCTCCCCGAGCTCCCCGACGCCAAGCGCCGCCGCTACGAGGAGGCGCTCGGCCTTCCCGCCTACAACGCGGCAGTCCTCACCGCGGAGGTCGAGACCGCGCGCTGGTTCGAGGCTCTGCTCGCGCAGGTGGGCGACGAGCATGCCGTCCGCGCCTCGAACTGGGTGATCTCCGACCTGTTCGGCGCACTCAACCGGCTCGGTTTTTCGATCGAGGACAGCCCGGTGACGCCGGCGCAGGGAGCCGAGCTCCTCCGCCTGATCGCCGACGGCACCATCTCGGGCACGCTCGCCAAGCAGGTCTTCGAGATCATGCTCGAGACTCGCCAGGACCCGGGCGCGATCGTCGAGGAGCGGGGCCTGCGGCAGACCTCCGACACCGGCGCGATCGAGGCCGTGATCGCCGACGTGCTCGCCGCGAACCAGGACAAGGTCGCGGAATATCGCGGCGGCAAGGACAAGCTCTTCGGCTTCTTCGTCGGCCAGACCATGAAGGCGATGCAGGGCAAGGCCAATCCCGCGGTCGTCAACGAGCTGCTGAAGAAGGCGCTCGGCTGAGCCGATGCCGCACCGGCTGACGCTGCACCCGGAAAGCGTCTGCGAAGCCGTGACGTCTATCGAGGTGGACGTCGTGCGCGGCAGTGCGGACGTGCTTGGGCTGCGCTACGTGGTGCTCGGCGGGATTGGCGGGCTCGTCCTGCCGCCGAGGGCGCGGTCGGAGCGCACGGACGGCCTCTGGCAGCACGCGTGCTTCGAAGCCTTTCTTGGCGACGAGGAGGGGGAGGGCTACGCAGAGCTCAACGTGTCGCCCTCGACGCAATGGGCCGGCTATCGCTTCACGAGCTATCGCAGCGAGCGCAAGGAGGCGCTGCTGCCGCCGCCGAGGATCGAGCTGGACCTTTGCGACGACCGGCTGGAGCTGCGGGTCGCGCTCAGGCTGCGTCCGGGCGGCGCCCGCCGCCTCGGCCTTTCCGCCGTCATCGAGGAGGAGGGCGGCCGCCTCTCCTATTGGGCGCTGGCCCATCCGCCAGGGAAGGCCGATTTCCATCATCCCGATTGCTTTGCGCTCGAACTCGCGGCAGCGGGGGGCGGATGAAGACCGGTCTCGATCGCCTGCTCGCCGATGCGGCGCTGCGAGCTCCGCTGCAGGGCAAGCGTGTCGCCCT
The DNA here is from genome assembly GCA_036399955.1 of Allosphingosinicella sp. GTDB lineage: Bacteria > Pseudomonadota > Alphaproteobacteria > Sphingomonadales > Sphingomonadaceae > Allosphingosinicella. The sequence continues at coordinate 12,074 of DASWMB010000268.1, forward strand.
GCTCGCCCACCCGGCCTCGGTGACGCAGGACCTCGTCCACTCGCTGGATGCGCTCGCCGCGACGGGGCTCAACCTCACTGCCGCCTTCGGCCCGCAGCATGGCCTCAGGGGCGATAAGCAGGACAATATGGTCGAATCGGACGACTTCACCGATCCGATCCACAACATCCCGGTCTTCAGCCTCTACGGCGAGGTGCGCCGGCCCACTGGACAGTCGCTCGGAACGTTCGACGTCATCCTGGTCGATCTCCAGGACCTCGGCTGCCGCATCTACACCTTCATCACCAGCCTCCTCTACGTGCTGGAGGCCGCGGCCGCGCACGGCAAGGAGGTCTGGGTGCTCGATCGGCCGAACCCCGCGGGACGGCCGATCGAAGGGCTGACGCTCCGCCCCGGCTGGGAGAGCTTCGTCGGGGCGGGGCCGCTGCCGATGCGCCACGGGCTGACGCTGGGCGAGCTCGGCCTCTGGTTCGTCGAGGCGATGAAGCTCTCGGTCGATTACAAGCTGATCGCGATGGAGGATTACGATCCGGAGGCGGCGCCGGGCTTCGGCTGGCCGGTCGAGGAGCGGATCTGGGTCAATCCGAGCCCGAACGCGCCCAACGTCTCGATGGCGCGTGCCTATGCCGGCACGGTGATGCTCGAGGGAACGACGCTCAGCGAAGGCCGGGGAACCACGCGTCCGCTCGAGATCTTCGGGGCCCCCGATGTCGACGCGCGCGCCCTCCTCGCCGAGATGCGCGCGCTCGCGCCGCAATGGCTGGACGGCTGCCTCATCCGGGAGGTCTGGTTCGAGCCGACTTTCCACAAGCATGCAAAGACGCTGTGCAACGGCCTGCATTTCCACGCGGAAGGTCCGGGATACGATCACGCTGCCTTCAAGCCTTGGCGGCTTCAGGCGCTCGCCTTCAAGGCGATCCGCCGCCTCTGCCCGGATTATCCGCTGTGGCGCGACTTCGCCTATGAATATGAGTTCGACAAGCTCGCCATCGACGTGATCAACGGCGGCCCCGCCCTGCGCGAATGGGTCGACGACCCTTTCGCGACTGCGGGCGATCTCGACGCGGTCACCCTCCGCGACGAGGAGGCGTGGGCCGAGGAGCGTCGGCCGTTCCTGCGCTACTGAGGCTGTCGGTCAGGATATCCTTCGGGCCAGCCCAGCGGAAAGAGCGGGCGCCAGGGGCGCGCCTCTTGGACGGCGCGGGCGAAGCTCGGGCGGGCGAGCAGGCGCTCGAAATAGCCTTCGAGATGCCGGTGCCCCGCAAGGGGAGCGACGATGTTGGCGTAGAAGAGGGCAGGGGCTGCGGCGCAGTCGGCGAGGGTGAAGGCGTCGCCGGCCATCGAGGGGCCGCCGGTCTGCGCCAGCTCGGCGTCGGCCATCGCATAGGCGCGGCGGATCCGCGCCTTGGCTTCCTCGACGCCGAACGGGTCGCGCGCCTCCTGTGGGCGGAGTCTGTCGCCGACCACCTTCTGGAGCTGCTGATCGACATAGAGGTCGAAGACGCGGTCCCAGAGCCGGACCCTGAGCGCCTCGTCCCGGTCCGCGGGGACCAGCGGCGGCGCCTGGCCGAAACGGTCGAGATATTCGACGATCAGGCTCGCCTCGGCGAGCGTCACGTCGGCCGCCTCATCGCGGAGCACGGGGAACTTGACCATCGGCCACAGCGCCTCGAGCGCCGCCCGCTGCGCGGCGTCGCCGAGGTCCACATGCTGCGCCTCGAACGGGACGTCGCGTTCGTAAAGGGCGGTCAGCACGACCTGGCAGTAAGAGGAGAAGGGGTGGAAATAGAGCCTGAGGGTCATCGCCGTCCTTCGCCGCTGTTAGGTATGCCCATAGAGATTGTCGTTCTCTCTAATTTTGGCGTTTGCAGGCCGGGATAAACCGGGATGAGCCGGGACGTGGCGGGATCGCGGCGGCCGGGGACGTGGGGCATCCGGGCCGGCCGCCGCTGAGGCCCACCGGCCCAATCGGCCGGGCCTCTCCCGACGCCGCACGTGTGTCTTCGCGCGGCGATGAGGTTGGGGCCAGCCGCCCGTCGCTTCCAAGCGACTGGCCCCGGCCCGCTGCCATTGCCCTAGCAGCGGACCAACTCCGGCCGGCCACGGAGATAACCGGCCGAAGCATTCAATCACCCGAGCCCGATCAGCCCGCGCATCACCGTCAATTCGCCGTCGCTGCGGATGCTACGGACGCGGGAGCGCGCCTCGGGCGGCCCTTCCAGACGAAGCGTCACCTCGCTTCGGACGCGCTGGAGCGGTGCCGGACCCGGCCGCAGGGACGCGCCGGGCGACCGAGCTGGCGGGCCGAGCCTCGGCGCGCTTCCCGGAAGGCCAGGGAACCGGCCGCGAGGATTGTAATAGGGTGCGCCGCGCGGTTGGCCTGCCGCCCTGGGACGCGCGGCGCCGGCGCGCTGCTGTTGCTCGGCCGCCTCAAGTTGGTCCCGATAGCGGTGATACGCGCCGCTAATCGGGTTGATCCGCCGAAACGTGTGTATCCAGCCGCCCGGCTGCTGCGAGGCGCTGACCGCGTCGATCTGCCTTTTTACCCATTGCAGCGCGCGGACGACGGCCATGGCGGCTTCGGCCACCTTGCCCAGGTCGGCGGCGAGCCTTTGGAGGCCGCCCCCTTCGACCCAGTTTGAAACGGCCGTCCCGGCGCGGACCATCCAATCGGAGACGCGCTGCGCCCACTGGGTTAGCGTCCCGTCGCTGCTGAATTGAACAACCCTGCTGTAGAGCGTCTGGAGGCGCCCTTTCAGCCAATCGAAGACGCCGGCATTCGCGATGTTCAGCATGAACTCGCTCGCAACGTCTTTGAGGTTGTTCCAAATCCCCAACATCGTCTGCGACTGTCGGATCATCCCGCCGCCGTACTTCTCCTCGAAGATTTGAAGCACCCCATTTCGGATGTCGGCAATGTTCTTTCGTACCCGGCGCGTCACTGCTCGACCGGCCCGGTCTATGAAAGAGAAGCTGACGTTGTCACCGCTTACTGAGGTGGTGATATTGAACTCTTTCAGCCTTTCGAACTCGCCGGTTTGCGCGTCCGCCACGGCCTCAACAGCATCCATGATCGATTTGCGTGCGCCCGAAGCGGCGTCTCCTAAGCTGCGGAACGCGCCGGCGTACGGGTTGATTCCAACGCCCCGCGCCCGGACAAACGCATCCGTTACCTCATCGATCTCGTACGGCGTATCGCGTGCAAATCGGCGGACCCAGGCAAGGGCCCGTTGCGCGCCGGCCGCGCCGCCCTCGATTCCTTCGAGCTGCGCCGAGAACTGCTCGAACTGGGAGCCGATGCGGATCGGCCCGGACAATAGCTGGTAGAGCAGATAGGAGATGCCGCCTGCCACGCCGATCGCGCCGGCCGTGAGCGTCGTTCGCAGCGCGGAGCTGAGCGTTCGGCCGAGCGAGGCGGCCGATCGGCGGACGGTGGCGGTGAGGCCCGACAGGCCGGCCGCAACGCGGCTTCTGAGCGCCGTCGCGAAGCCGGTGCCGGCGCGCGCGCCGATCGAGCGCAGCCGGTCCATCGCGCGGCCGAGGCCCCCGACATCACGCTCGCCGTCGCGGCCCATGCCCCGGATCGACGAACGGATGCGCCGGACCGGCCCGGTCACCCGCTCGGTTGCTTGGATCAGAAGGCTAAGCCTCATTTTCTCCCGCGATCCTTTCCGCCTGGTGCAGCACGAACATCAAATCCCGATCATCCAAGGCCCACGCCTCCGAGGGCGCGATGCCGAAGCGGATGATCAGGTCGCCGAGGATGTCCCGCCAGTTTTCCGGCCAGGCGGCGTAAAAGCCGCCGCCTTGTCCCCGAGCGCCGCGATGTCCTCGGCGTCCATGGCATCGACCTGGGCAATGGTGAGCCCGGTCATGCGGGAGATCATGCGCAGCGCGCCGTCCACGTCACCGGTGGCCCGATCAATCTCGCGAAGATCCTTGCCCGTGAGACGGCGGAGCTGGACCTCGCGAATCTCTTCCGTCCGCTCGTCGTCGCGGCCGGGATTGATCGTCACCGCGATCGGGTGCTTCAGCTCGTACGTCGTCCCGGCCGCCGAGCCGAACGTGACGCCTTCAGCCGTGTCCGATATAAAGCGAGGCGCACGGGCGCCGACGGGCGCGCCGGCGCTCACCGCTCACCTGCCAGGACATCGAACGGCCCGCCGCCGATGACGCTCGCCGTCCGCGGCCGGAAGCCAGGCGCGTCCACCGCAACCTCGTCGCCGTAGTACGTGCCACCGGCCCCGATCCGCGGCGGCGGATCGCCCGCCACACCGTCATGATAGCCGATCGGGGGCGACGGCTCGGCCGGCGCGCGCGCCAGTTCCAGACCCTTCACGGTGCAATAGTCGCGCGCGCGCTGGGCGGCTGCGTCGTAGGCTTCGCGAAGCCCCTCGGTGATGTTGAACACCAGCAGCTCGTCGGCCGTGAACGGCTCCTTCCAGCGCATGTCGATGCGATCGTAGAGCGCACGGCAAGCATCGCGCTCCTGCTCGTCCGCTTCGCCGATGCGCGGCCGGAGCGTCACATGCGTGATCAGCTCCTCCCGCGTGATCGACGGACCCTCGCCCTCGTCGCCGAGGCCGAGCATGTCGGCACTGAAGGTGAAGGTGAGAAGCAGCGGCTTCTTCAGTCTGTAGGTCTGTTCCATGTCGTTTCCCTCGATCAGCCGAGATAAGGCGTGGTGATGAGCTTGGCGGTGCCAGCCCAGATATTCGAATCGCCGCCGTTGACGGTCGTCGCCGAAAGCACCCGCCGCGCGTCCCCTTCGAGAATATCGGGCGCGACCAGCACAGTCGGTTTGATGCCGAGCGGCTTTCCTTCGTCGCCGCGAAGCGTGGACATCGCGGCGCGTGCCGCCTCATAGTTCGCCGCATTGAGCGGCGCGCGCGAGGCGAAGGCCATTTCCCACATGCCATAGCCGGCGTTCGATCGGCCGCGCACGCCGTAGAGAAATTGATCGAGAACGAAGACATATTCGTCCTCGTCGTTGCTGAGCTTCGACATCTTGAAGGGAATGCGGTTCTGGTAGATCAGCGGCTTGATCGGATGCGAGGTGTCGAACAGGAACCACGCCGGCCCGTCGCCGACCTGGTAGTTCGAAAAAACGCCTTCCTGGCCGGTGGGACCAACGGCCGGATGCTCGATGTCGAAGAAGTTCTTCCCGTCATAGCAGGGGTTGCTGAAACCCAGATTGACCAGCTCGAAGATGAGCTGCTCCGGGTGGCGCGCCGCATCGGCGCCCATCATTTGGAAAACCGGATTGTAGACGCCGGCGACATCGTCCTCGATGTCTTCCCGCCTGATGGTCACCGTGTTTTCGAACTTGCGATTTTTGATCGCGAAGCCGTGCACGGCGAGGCTCCGGATACGGCGCTCGCCGATCCACTCCCGGATGCGCGGCATTTGGCCGAGGAAGGGATAGACGGTTTCGCTCCCCGTCGACTTCACTTCCATGGCGATCTCGCGCCACACCGTCTCGACGGCATCGAAGCCCGCCTGGTAATCTGTCGTCCAGCCGGTCTTGAGGGCGGCCATAAGCGTGGGGGTAATTGGTCTCATCTGGAATGCTTTCCTACATTTCGTCGGGGATCGATGTGGACGCCGCGCTTGCGGAGCGCGGTTAGATCGTTGCCGATCGTGCGTTCGGACACCCGCAACCGCCGCGCGGCCGTGTGGAGGGTGGCGCCCTCGTCGAGCAGAACCAGCAGCATGGCGCGCCTGCGCTCGGCCTGGCTCATCCCGATCGGGACATAGAGCCTCAGATTGTAGCACTCGCTCGCAACAGCCGCCGCCGCCTCGGGCCCGATTGAGCGCGTGAGCTGGTGATCGGGGCCGGGATGTTGCGGCACGTAGAGACGCGTTCCGCCGAAGTCTCGCATCAAAGCCGTCGCCGCGCTGTCCCCAGCCACCCGACGCGCGATCGCGACGACGTTGATAGTATCAGCGTCGTCATAGTGATCGAGGCTATGGTCCAGGTCCGGCATTTGCGCCGACAGTGGACGAACTATTTCAGAGGTGTTTGCTGAAAAATTGCAGCATCGGCGCGCGCTGGACGGCGGCAGCGGCCGGGGATAGAAAGCGGGCCGCTGCGCGCCGTCTCGGACGTCCTGTCTAGGCTCATGGGAGCACAAGACAGCGCAGCACCCCTAGCAGCTCGGCAGCTTTCCTTCGCGCCGGAGTCGCATCCGGGCCTTTACCACCGTTCCGTAGGCCAGCCCAACGGCACGCGCGATTTCCGAGACCGGCCGGCGCTGGCAGCTCAGCTCGAGTATCCTCGAGCGCTTCCCCTCCGCCTCGAGGACGTGGGCCGGCGGCGGCGGGTCTACGAAGTCTCGAGCGCGATCGACGCCGCCCAGGGCGCGGCTTAGCGGATGATCGGCGGTGAGGCTTTCGCGCGTCGGGAAGGGCGGCGCCGGCGGCGAGCTCGCCGCGAGCTCGGCCGCGCGGCGCCGGCCATCCGCCACCAGCTCGGCCGCGCGCGTCAACGCATCCACGGCGCCCGATCCGGCCATGCCCGCGGCATTGGCCCCTCTGAGCGCTTTGGGAGGCCCTAAGAAGGGCTTCGGGCGGTATTTAGGCATCCGAGGGCCGCTCGCCCGTTGCGGCGCTCCTGCGGCCTTTCAGGGCGTCGTAGACGATCTCCATCGGTTCGTGCGTCATGCCGAGCAGCGCCGCGGCGCCGCGCAACATAGCGAGGGCTTGGTTTGTGGCGGCGCGGCTGTCGCCGCCGCTCAGGACATCGCGAGCGGCTTCGAGGATCGTCATCGCCTCAGTGCAGCGCCAATCGATGTCGTCGAGCGCGCTGAGCGGATTGCCGTTTCGACAGAAGATTTCTTCCCGAACGTCGGCGACGTACTCCGGCCTCATATAGCCCGAGGTATGGTTAACGGCGGCGGGCGCGTCGGCGATCGGCGCGGAATGCGGCATATCGTAGGCTCCGATTAGAGGGGGGAAAGCACAGTCTGAAGAATCTCGGCCGTGACCGGGCCGGAGCCGGCGAGCCGCTGAATGACGGAAATCGACCGTTCCAAGGTACGAAAGTCGGGCTTCGTTTTCGGCGAGCTGTAGTAGCGGACGATCGCGCTGATCACCGCCGCGTCGGCGATGCCGCGCGACTCCGCAAAGAGCACAAGGTCCGCTTCCGACACGTCGCTATAGTCGAGCGATTCGATGAACAGCGCGCGACTACGGACGGCTCCCGAAATCACACTTTCGCCGGAGCGATCGGATTGCATCGCGAATTCGTTGTTGCCGACGAAGAACAGGCCAACAGGGAAGGGTGTGGTGCAGCGATCGGCGTCGTTCCAATAGCGAAGCGTCTCTATGGCTTCGCGGGAAAGGTTCTGCGCCTCATCAAAGATGAACGTGAATCGTGCTCCCTCCGGGTGATCGAACATTATGCTGAGATAGTCGCAGATTGCCTGGCGCAGCTGGAGATAGCCGTTCCCGAGGCGGACCCGGCAACCGCGCGGATCGACGGCGCGCTGGAGCCCTTCGGCGATGAACTGGAGGACGCGGGCCGGAGCCGCGCCTTTGCCGCGCGGCCCCGGTTCCACCTTTACGATTAGCGACGTTGCCTCGTTGGCGGCGTAGAACTCATCGAGCGTCCGCGTCTTGCCGATTCCCCACGGCCCGGAAATGACGCTGATAGCGCACTCTTCATGTGTGAGGGCGAGCCGCGAAAGAAGGTTCCGAGCGATCGACGTTGGGACGAACGGGCGAGGATTGTCAGCCATGTTTGCGGGCAAAGCTTGCCTCCAGTGCTTCGGTTAGGGCCATGCGGTGCGCGCGGCGGCGCTCGGCTTCGCTTGGGGCGGCGAGCTGGCGCTGGTCCGCCTCGATCCTTGCGGTCGCCAGCGCCTCGGCTTCCGAGGACATTAGGATGTCGATCAGCGGGGCCGGAGCTGCCCGCGTCGGCAAAGTTGTCACCCGCTCGCCGATGTTCACGGCTGGATCATAGCCCGCCGCGCGGCGCCCGATCGCGCCGATCGCGCGCGCCTCGCGCCGTTGAAGCCGGCCGCTTTCGATCGCGCCCGAGATATCGCCCGGCAGGTGCGCCATTTCCGGTTCAAGATACGCCCAGCCCAACTCCGGCAGATCGACCAGCGGCCAAGCTCCCCGCCGCCACGGCAAGGCGATGCTAACCGTCCGTCCGTTCGGCAGCTCAGGGTGGCGGTAGCGGTCGCCGTCGATGCTGAGGGCGCCGCGCTCCACCCGGCGCGTGATCCGGTCACAGAATGCGGAGTCGAGCGCGAGGCGGTTACAGGCGATCGGGCGCCAGCCGGCCGAGACGTAATCGGCATAGATCTCGGCGGGACTACGGCCGGCGAGGGAGCCGCTACGGATGGGAACCGATTCGAAGTCGAGGAGCCGTACCAGCGCTTCACGGCGAAAGTCGTCTATAGAACCGGGGAACGGCTTCGGCGGCTTTCCTACGGTCTGCGTTTTCTTGTTCATGCGGTTGCCGCCCGCCCAGCCCTGCATCTGGCAAAAGACAAGCCGATCGAGCGTGGCGAACTTGCTTTCGATCGGCTTGGATGCGCCCGAGTAGGGGCGGGCATGGATGATCGTCCGTTCGCCCGGCGTCTGCACCAGCTCCAGCGCGCCGCGGATTTTCTCAAAGGCAGTGAACTCTGAGCCGTTGTCCAGGTAGAGCTGTTGCGGAAAGCCCCACTCCGGATGCGCCACCATGGCTAGAAAGGCTTCGATCACATGCTCGCGCCGGACGCCTTCACCTTTGGGGAGCAAGACGAAGTGAGGGAATATCCGGTGAGTGCCGGCGTCCATGAACGCAATCATCTTGGGCCATGCTTCGGAGCCGTCCGGCCGGCGCATGACGATATCGAGCGGCTTCACGTCCGCGACGATCGTCTCCATCGGCTGGGTCTTGCTCCAATCGCGGCGGATGCGCGGTTTCTGGTCGTCAAACCGCTTGCGATCGTTCTTGTAGATATCGACGCGCCGGTACTCTTCGGCCTCACCGCTGATCCGGCGGCGCGACAGGTGGAAGGCGCGGTCCGGCATCGCCAGCCCGCGTTCCCGACATTCCCGTTGTAGCGACGTGAGGATTGCCCGCCGGACCATATACCAGCCGGAGCGCTGGACTGGGGACGCCCACACGGCGCGCGCCAGCTCGTCGACTCTCCGGCCCAGCTCCTCCAGCTTGGGAAGGGGATGCCCTGCGGCGACGAACGCCTTGTCGAATTGCCGGGATACGTGAACGCGCTTCGCGCCGGCATTGCCGGGGCGGCGGCGCGCCAGCGCCGAGACATCGCCGCCCAGGGCGTCAAAGTCGCTCAGCCAACGCTGAATGGTCCGAAGGCTTTCGCCGTGCCGATCGGCGGCAACCTTGACGGCGGCGGCGCGCTCGGCCGAGCGGGGCGGGAACGCCGCCGCCTCCTCTATGATCCGCCAGCGCCGCGCCATGCGCTCGGCCTGTGGCGCCGCCGGCAGCGGCCGGGGCTCGAAGGATGCGAGCGACATGATTTCGCTCGCATTGGGAGCGGGCTCTAAGGCGGCCCTCAGAGGGTTCTGAAAGGGGCTTGGGAG
>DASWMB010000269.1:0-14996 GCA_036399955.1 Allosphingosinicella sp.
GCGGGGGTGGGGTTGGGGCGTGGGGGAGCGGCAGCGGCAGCGCCCGCTCGATGCGGGTGCTGGCGCTGCATTTGCCCGCCGCGGCATCGAGCCGCGCCGGGCAACCCCCTCTCTCCAACCTCTCCCCCGCGAGGGGGGAGAGGCTTCAGGCCGCGAACAGCTCAAGCTGCTTCACCTTGGGCTTGAGGCGCTGCGCCAGATCGGCCCGATCCGTCACCAACGTCGGCCGCCAGTCCTCCGCCACCAGAAACGGCCGCACCTTCGCCACTGAGACGGTCAGCCGCGCCACGTCGTCGAGCCTGAGCCGCCGGTGACGTCGCGAGGCGATCAGCCGGTCGACCGCCTTCACGCCGAGACCCGGGACGCGCAGCAGCATCTCCCTCGGCGCGCGGTTGACGTCGACGGGGAAGCTTGCGCGGTGCTTCAGCGCCCAGGCGAGCTTCGGATCGATGTCGAGCGGGAGCATGCCGTCGGCGCCGGCGGCGTCGGCAACTTCGGACGCCGCGAAGCCGTAGAAGCGCATCAGCCAGTCGGACTGGTAGAGCCGGTGCTCGCGCATGAGCGGCGGACGCTGCAGCGGCAGCACCGCGGAGGCGTCCGGGATCGGCGAGAAAGCCGAATAATAGACGCGGCGCAGGCGGAAGCGGTCGTAGAGCAGGCTCGAGCGCGCGATGATCTCCCCGTCCGAGGCGCTGTCGGCACCGACGATCATCTGCGTCGACTGGCCCGCTGGAGCGAAGCTCGGCGCCGACCGGAAGCGCTTTTTCGCATCCGCGCTGTCCTCGATCGAAGCGCGCATGTCCTTCATCGCACCTTCGATGCGGGCGCCGTCCTTCTCGGGGGCGAGCCGCTTCAGGCCGCGGGCGGTCGGCAGCTCAACGTTGATCGAAACGCGGTCCGCATGGAGCCCCGCCTGGCGGACCAGCTCCGGATCGGCGTCAGGGATGGTCTTGAGGTGGATGTAGCCGCGGAAATCGTGCTCCTCGCGCAGCGTCCGCGCGACCGCGACGATCTGCTCCATCGTGTAATCGGGCGAACGGATGATGCCGGAGGAGAGGAACAGGCCCTCGATATAGTTGCGCTTGTAGAATTCGAGGGTGAGGCGGACGATTTCGGCCGGCGTGAAGCGGGCGCGGCGGACGTTCGAGCTCTTCCTGTTGATGCAATAATGGCAGTCGAAGATGCAGCTGTTGGTCAGCAGGATCTTGAGCAGCGAGATGCAGCGCCCGTCGGGCGCATAGGCATGGCAGATGCCCATGCCCTCGCTCGACCCCATGCCGATCCCGCCCCGGCTGTCGCGCTTCGATGAGCCGGATGAGGCGCAGGACGCGTCATATTTCGCCGCGTCGGCCAGGATGGCGAGCTTTTCGCGAAGATCGACCGCCGGCATGCGTTCGATCTATGTTCTCTAGGCGCGTTTGTCGAGGGTGGACGCTCGGCGCGCCCACCCTCATCGTTGATTTAACTGCCTGTTCCCGGGGCGGACGGAGCCGGCGCCGCTTCCGCTGGGGCCGGAGCCGGTGCCGGCGGCAGCTCCGGCGCGCCGGGGACCGCGTAGGACAGCATGTTCTGGGCGACGCAGCCGAAGGTGGCGCCGTTGCGGAGCTCCGCCGGCCGCACCGCCGCTGCGAGCGCCGGCGCGGACTGGAGCGCCGCGCGTGCCGCATCGAGATCGGCGGAATAGGCCATCGCGTTGGCGCGGTGGCCGTCTTCGAAGCGGACGTTCTGATACGGCGTCACGTCGCCGAAATAGACGACCTCGCCGGGATTGACGCGGAAGGTCGGCGCGCCGAGGCAGAAGGTGTTGTCGAGGATTCGCGTCGGCGCCGCGCCGAACAGCACATAGTCCCCGGCCGAGACGATCATCAGCGCGTGGTCGGACTCGAGCGTTCGGTCGCCGCTCTTGGCCAGCACCCAATAGGTGTTGGTGTCGCCCGCGCGCCGCGCGCCGCGGGGCTGCGCGATGACGTCGCGGGCCTCGACGTCGTAGCGGGCGAAGCCGACGGCGCCGTGCCGCCGCGCGCTGATCGCATCGGGGCGGCGGAAGCCGACCAGGATGGCGCCCTGGTTCCGTCCGAGCTCGACCGGCGCGGCGAGGTTGGCGCGGCGCTCGACCCGAAGCTGGGCCGAAGCGGGCGCCGCGGCGGAGACGGCGAGCGCAAGCGCTCCAGCCGCAATGGCGAGCCGCCTCATTCGCCCTGCGCCGCCGCGAGCCGAGGCGCCGCGAAATCGTTGTTCCATGTTCTCACCCTTCTGCCGCCGACCTCGTTCGCGCCGACGATGCTGTTGAAGAAAGCCTCGCGCGCGGCGTCGGACATCGCCGCGATCCGCGCCTTCTCGGCATCGTCGACCTCGATCAGCCGCCAGCCGCGGATGAGCAGGCAGGCGCGGCGGTTGACGCGCCGCATCCGCGCCTCGATGATCGCCTGGGCGATGGCGGCGCCGATGCCTGCGCCGATCCCGGCGGCGAGCGGCGAGACGAGCGCGGGGTTGTAGACGTAGGTCATGCCGCCCGTCGGCGTGCGCGAGCCGCGGGCGATCAGCCGGCAGGTCTGCCACTCCTCGTTATATTGGGCGCGGGTGGCGCCCGGGCGGTTGTAGAAGCGGCTCTCGCGAAGGTCGCGCTGCGCCTCCTCGGCGATCTTCTCCGCGCTCTCCTCGTCCTCCATCGCCGCCGCCGCCGCCGCCGCGCGCGCCTGCGGCGTGGTCCCGCTCGCGTCGCGCAGCGGTACGCTCGGCGCCGGCTGCGCCGGGATCGTCACCGTGCGCACGTCCTGCGCCGCCGCGAGCGAACTCGCGAGCGCCATCGACAATAGCATCTGATCATCCCCCTGATTCGATTCCCCGCCGCCGAAGCTATCCAGCTCCGTGCCGAAGGCAAGACCCATGTCGCTGTTGCGGCGTCTTTTTTTCGCGGCGCCCGCACGGCGGGTTCAGCGCGCCCCTTGGCCCATGCTGACGATGAAGACGGGCCGAGGTCGACCGTCCGGCGGCCGGTGGCGAGATGGATCGTCGGCGCCGCGCCGCAGCGACGGCCGAGCCGCCGGCTCGGCGACGCGCCTGCCGCCTCGACCGGTCTCAGTGGCCGGAGGGCCTCGGCTGGTCGCCCTGACCGGCAGTCGGAGCAGCCTCGCCGCCGGCCTTGCCCGGCGTCTGCGCGTTCGGCGTCGGCTGCGGGGTGCCGCGGTCGCCCTGGGCCGGGGCGTCGGCGGCGCGGGCCGCGGTCTCGCCCGGAGCGTCGGCGCCGTCGCCGCCTTCCGCCTGCGCGCCCGCGGCCGGCGGCGGCGGGACCTGGAGGTTGCCGCCCTGCGCGTTCAGGTAGGCGAGCAGGTTCGCGCGGTCCTGCGGGTCGCCCATGCCGGCGAAAGTCATCTTGGTGCCGTTGGCGAAGCGCCTCGGATTTTCGAGCCAGGCGCTCATATTGTCCCACGTCCAGGTCTCGCCCGCCTTGCCGCGCAGCGCCTCCGAATAGGCATAGCCCGGCACGCTGGCGATCTGCGCCCCCATCCGGCCCCACAGGTTCGGGCCGAGCGTATTGGCGCCCCCCTGGTTGATCGTGTGGCAGGTCTGGCACTTGCTGAACAAGGCTTCGCCGCGCGATGCGTCCGCCGTCTGCAGGAAGTGGGCGATCGGCTGCGCCTGCGGACCGTCCTCGTTCGGCCCGACGACGCCCTTCACCGGATAGCCCATCGTATGCGGCCGCTCGGCGCGGAAGATCTCGCCGGTGACGAGCCAGGCGCCGAGGAAGACGATGCCGGCGCCCAGCGTCCAGCCCGCAATCGTGTTGAAGCGATCGTCCATTGCCGCGTCGAGCCTCCGAGAGGGCGCGTCCCGCCGCGCCTGCTAGAATTTGGTCGCGCCCCTTTAGGCGGCGGGCCGCGGCGGGGCAAGACGCTCCCGAATGCCGCCGCTCAGCCCTCCGTGAGCCAGTGTTCGAGCAAGGTATGGGCGATGGCGAAGCGCGGCGGTGCGATGAACGGCGGCCCCTCGACACGGGCCAAAGCGGCCGCCACGTCGCCGCGCGAGACCCAGATCGCGTCCTCGAGCTCGTTCGAGTCGAGGCTGATCGCATCGCTCCGCGCGGCGGCGATGCAGGCGATCATCAGCGACCCCGGGAACGGCCATGGCTGGCTCGCGACATAGCGCACGTCCGAAGCCGCGATCCCTGCTTCCTCAGCGAGCTCGCGCGCAACCGCCTCCTCGATCGATTCGCCCGGCTCGACGAAGCCGGCCAGCGCCGAATAGCGGCCCGCCGGGAATTGCGGCTGGCGGCCGAGGAGCACCCGCCCGTCATGCTCGGCGAGCATGATGACGACGGGATCGACGCGTGGGAAATGCTCCGCGCCGCAGCCCCCGCATCTGCGGCCCCAGCCGGCGCGGAAGGCGGCGGTCGCGCTGCCGCAGGCGCCGCAGAAGAGCTGCCGGTTGTGCCATTCGATCAGGCTGCGCGCCGTTCCCCAGAGAGCGACCTCCTCCGCCGGCATGGCATCGAGCAGGCCGAAGACCGCGCGCGGGTTCGGCCGCTCGGCTCCGAGCCGCACGAGCGGCGCAAACAGCGGTGGGCCGTCTGCGGCGAGCCCGAGGAAGATCAGCTCCGCCTCAGCGGCGAGTGCGCCCGGGCGGTCCCAGCCAAGGCGCGGCTCGCCGCCGACGAGCGGATCGAGGCCCGACATGCGCAGCAGCCGCGCGTCGGGCGAGGCGGCGAGAGCGGCGAGGCGCGCCGGATCGAGCCGCAGATGGTCGGCCCGGTCGATGCCGGCGCCGGTGAAGCCGGGAGGGCTCATCCGCGGCTCCTGCGCGTTGTCGCCCGTATTCCAGGGAGCACGCACTTGTTCTTCTTCTTCTCGAACCGCGCCGGCTGTGGGACCTCGCTGCTGATCACGGCGCTCGGCACGCTCTTCCTGCTCTGGCTCATGAACGTGATCAGCTTCTGACGCCTTCGGGGTGCGCGCGGCGGCGGCGATGGTGGGCGGTGACGGGCTCGAACCGCCGACCCTCTCGGTGTAAACGAGATGCTCTACCAGCTGAGCTAACCGCCCGTGCCTTTTCCCTGCCAGCGCCGCGCGCGCCGGGCAAGCGCCGAGCTACGGAGCGATCGGCGAGATGCGCTGCGCGGCGCGGATATAGGCGGCGAGCGCCCGCGCCGCCTCGTCGGACAGTTCGATATAGACGCGCCGGCCGTCCGCCGGATCGGCGCAGCGGACGAGCACCCCCTTGTCGGTGAGCGTCTTGATCCAGCGCAGCGCCGTGGTCGGCGGCACCGCCGCGGCGATGCACAGGCTCGAGACGGCGACGCGGTGCTTTTCGAGCCGAGCCGCCATCAGGTCGAGCAGCATGTCCCACGCAGGATCGGCGAACAGGCCGCCCTTGAAGTAGCTGTCGCGCAGCCGCCGTGCGCGGATCATCGCCCGCACGAACGGAGCATCGATCGGCGGGCCTTCCCGGGCATCGTCGCCGCCCGCTTCCCCTTCTGCAGCGGGGCTCTCGCTGCCGTCATGAGCAAGCGAAGCGAGGACGCCGGCGATCCGCGCCGCCTCGTCGCTCAGCTGCTGGAGGATCGCGTTCACGTCCTCCTTGCCGTCGTGGAGGCGCGGCGCGCGGCGGATGCTGGCGAGCGCCACCGCCGCCACCCGTTCCACCGCGTTCGGGCGGCAGAGGTGGAAGACGTCGCGGTGTGAGGTGCGGGCGAAGACGGCGTCGATGAGCTCGTCCGGGGCGCTGATCACGCTGCGGTGGCGGCGGCTGCGGGCGCGCTTCTCGACGCATTCGAGCAGCCGGTCGAGGCCTGCGGACGCGCGCTCCGCCTCGATCAGCACCGCATCGACATGGACCTGCTTGTCGAGCCGCTCGGCGGCGCCTTCGATCGGCGCGGCGGCGGCGACGCTGCACCCGGCCTGCTCGGCCGATCGGCGCGCGCGCTCGATCGCCGCCGGGCTGTCGCCGAACAGCAGCACGCGAGGCTCGCCGCGATATTCTACAGTTTCCAAAGCTTCAGGCGCCATTTTGCACCCCTCGGGCACCACGACGAACAGATGAACGCCCCGGCGACTCACGTCAATCCGCCGAACGGGATCAAAATGGATTCAAAAGCGGTGAAGGTCCGGGATCGGCGTCCGGATTGGAGATTTTCAGGCGGCGACGCCCTGCGCTGCGCTCGTCTCGCCCTCTTCGGCGAGAATCCACTCGACGGCCGCCTGGGCGTGGATCGCCGTCGTATCGTAGATCGGAATGACGTTCGCGCCGGGATCGACGAGCATGACGAGCTCGGTGCAGCCGAGGATCACCGCCTGGTTCCGCGCCTGGCCGAGGACGGTGAGGCAGGTCTTGATCGTCCGCTGCGAGACGCGGCTGACGTTGCCGCGGACCAGCTCCTCGAAGATGATCCGGTCGATCTCCTGCGCCATGCCGGGATCGGGGACCGAAACCTCTATGCCGTGGGCCTCGATCCGCTCGCGGTAGAAGGGCTCCGACATGGTGAACTTGGTGCCGATGAGGCCGGCGCGCCTGACGCCGTCGGCCGCGAGCCTGGCGGCCGTGATGTCGCCGATATGGAGGATCGGCACGGAGACGGAGGCGGCGACCTCGTCGTACATCTTGTGGCAGGTGTTCGAGCAGAGGATCAGCGCGCCGGCGCCCGCGTCCTCGAGGCGGCGCGCGCAGTCGGCGAGGATGCTCGCCCCCTCGTCCCACCGGCCGCTGTGCTGGAGCGCGCTGAAATGGCCGAAGTCGACGCTCTCGATCACCAGCGGCGCCGAGGCGACGCCGCCGAGGCGGCGATTCACACCCTTGTTGATCTGCTCGTAATAGAGCGCGGTCGAGACCCAGCTCAGTCCGCCGATCATCCCCAGCTTGCGCAAGTCCTACACCCCTTCCGGCACCCGCGGCGCCCGAGTCTCCGGCCGGCGCGGCGCGCCGCCGGGCGGCGAGCGTTAGCGGCGAGGTCCCAGCGATGAAAGCCCGAATTGGACGCGCGCTGCACGGGAAGCGCTTGATTTCGAACGCCACCCCGCTCCACCATCGGCGCGAAGCGGGAGGTGAGGAGATGGTGCTGCGCTGCGCCTTTGCGGCGGCTTTGCTGGTTCCGGCCCTGGTCGGCTGCGGGTACCACGCCGAGATGCCGGGTCCCGCCGGCATCCCTTATTCCTGCGCCGGCGGCGGGCCGGCGCGGATCTTCTACGACGGCGGCGATCCGAACCGGTCGCCGGCGCGGCTGGAGTTCGGCGAGCGCAGCGTCCTCCTTCGCCCAGCGCCGGCGATGACCGGGCTTCGCTATG
Source organism: Allosphingosinicella sp. (assembly GCA_036399955.1). Taxonomy (GTDB): domain Bacteria; phylum Pseudomonadota; class Alphaproteobacteria; order Sphingomonadales; family Sphingomonadaceae; genus Allosphingosinicella. The sequence continues at coordinate 7,275 of DASWMB010000269.1, forward strand.
AGGGCGAAGGCGGGCTGGTCTGGTGGTCCCAGGGCGACGAGGCGCGGCTGAGCGAAGCCTCGGCCGGGGGGGCCGAGCGGGAGATCGCCCGCTGCACCCGTGTCCGCGAAGGCGAGGCGGCGGCTGCCGCGGCGCACGGCGAGGACCATTGAGCGTGTCGGCGGGTCCGTTCATCCGGGGTTGCGGCGCTCTCCACTAGACTCCGGGGCGGGTCCGCGGATAAAGCCCGTGCCGGAGTGGGGAACCCAGCTAAGATGTTGAAATACCGCCGGAGACTGCCGGCCGCCGCCTTGACTGTCCTGACGCTGGCCGCGGCCGGCGCCGCGCCCTCGTTCGCGCAGGAGGGCAACGCGCTCGGGCCGCCGCAGATCCGCGACTTCCAGCTCAAGGGCGAGCGGCGCACGCCCCCCGCCCAGCCGCAGCAGGTCCAGCCGGCTCCGACGCCCGCGCCCGCGCCCGCCGCCGAGCGCAGGCCGGCGGCGCCCGCTCCGACGGCAACGCAGCCGGCCGCGCGCCCGGCCGAGCGTCCGGCACAGACCCGTCCTGCCGCGGACACACCGCGCGCGGCGGAAAGGCGGGAGGCGCCGGCCATCCCTTCGCAGCCTCAGGACGTCTTCCAGCTCCCCGGGGCTTCGCCCACCGACGCCGCCCCAGTCGCTCCGCCAGCAGAGGCGACGCCGGAGGCGGCCGAACCCGCCCCCGCGCCCGCCGCCGACGGTCGCCCGCTCTGGCATTATATGATTCCGGGCGCGCTGCTGGTCATCGGCCTTGCCTTCTTGCTCAGGCGTCGACGCCGCTCGGCAGCCGCGGCCGCGGCTTCCGTGGCCGAGCCGGAGCCCATCGCCGCCGCGCCGCCCGCGCCGCGGCCGGTCCCGGTGCCCCGGCCCTGGCTGGAGATCGAGCTCAAGGCCGAGCGCGCCGTCTCGACCGACGAGGAGACGTCGCTCGAATTCGAGCTCGTCCTCCACAACACGGGCAAGAGCCCGGCGCGCAACATCCGGCTCAATGCCAAGATGTTCAACGCCGGCAAGGAGCAGGACAAGGAGATCGGCGCCTTCTTCCGCGCGAAGGGCGAGGGCCGCAAGACGCACACGCTAGGCGATCTGCCCGGCGATGAGCAGGGTCTCGTCCAGGGCACGGTGAGCATGCCGCGCGAGGAGATGCGCGCGCTTCGCGTGAACGACCAGCTGCTGTTCGTCCCGGTCCTCGCCGTCAACGTCATCTACGACTGGGGCGAGGGCCGCACCGGCCAGACCTCCAAGTCCTACGTGATCGGACGCGAGCTCGGCGCCGACAGCGAGAAGATGGGCGCCTTCCGGCTCGATCTCGGCCCGCGGATCTACCGCACCGTCGGGCAGCGCCAGCACAGCCTCGCCAAGCGCGTCTGACCGGCGGCGGCCGGAGCGCTCCTCCTGAGGCTCACCACGAAGGTAGCACGCGAGCGAACGTCACCCGGGACTTGATCCGGGCTCCACCTTCTTCCTCTCGAACCGAAGAGAAGGTGGATGCCGAATCAGGTCCGACGTGACGCAATTGGGTGCGAGAGGCTACCGCTCAGCCGCCGCGGCCGAAGAGCAGCCAGATGATCAGGATGAGGAGGATGAGGCCGCCGAGGCTGATTCCCATGCGCATGTGTTCGTCTCCGAGCGGGGCCATCCCCGCGGAGGTGAGAATGTTGCGCAGCCGGTTCGGTTCCGTCGGTCAGCCCGATGCCAGGGCCTCGTCGTCGATCGAATAGAGCAGTCTTGCCCCCGCCATCGCCGCCGCCTTGAGGCCGAGCGCTTCGGGAACGGCTACCGTCCGGTAGTAATCGGCAGCCGCGAGCTTCATCGACAGGAAGAGGGGATCGCCCGCGCCGGCGGCGAGCATGCGATCGGCAACGTCCTCCTGCCGCTTCATCAGCCAGCCGGCGACGGCGACGGAAAGCATCGTCGTCAGCGGGTAGGAGCCGGCGAGCCGGTCGTCCGCCTCCGCCGTCGCCATCCAGCCGGCCACCTCCTCGACGGCGTCGATAAGCTCGCCGAGCCCGGCGCCGGCCTCGGCGCGGATGTCGGCCAGCAACGCAGCGAGCACGGCGCCACCCTCGAGGCCGAGCTTGCGCATGACGAGGTCGGCGGCCTGGATGCCGTTGGTGCCTTCGTAGATCGGCGAGATGCGCACGTCGCGCAGATGCTGGGCAGCGCCGGTCTCCTCGACATAGCCCATGCCGCCATGGACCTGGAGGCCGAGGCTCGCCACCTCGACGCCGACATCGGTGCCGTAGGTTTTGACCAGCGGGGTCAGGAGGTCGGCGCGCGCCTTTGCGGCGGCATCGCCGAGGCTCGCGCGGTCGGTCTGGCCGGCCGCGTAGTAGCAAAGCGCGCGCGCGGCCTGGGTCAGCGCCTTCATCCGGATCAGCATCCGGCGCACGTCGGGGTGGGCCGCGATCGCGGCGGGCCGCCCCTCGCGGCTGCCCTGGATGCGCTGGCGGGCGTAAGCGACCGCAGCCTGCGTCGCCCGTTCGCCGATCGAGACGCCCTGGAGGCCGACATTGAGCCGGGCGTTGTTCATCATCGTGAACATCGCCCGCATGCCGCCGCCCTCCCGGCCGATCAGCCAGCCGGTGCAGCGGCCCTCGTCGCCATAGGCCATCACGCAGGTCGGCGAGGCGTGGATGCCGAGCTTGTGCTCGATCGAGACGCAGCGGACGTCGTTCGGCCTCCCGTCCGGCAGGACCTTCGGCACCAGGAAGAGCGAGATCCCCTTCGTCCCGGCAGGCGCATCGGGCGTCCGCGCGAGGACCAGGTGGACGATGTTGTCCGCCAGATCGTGGTCGCCGAAGGTGATGAAGATCTTCTGCCCGCTGACCGACCAGCTGCCGTCGGCGTTCGGCGCGGCGCGGCTCTTGAGCGCGCCGACGTCGGAGCCTGCCTGCGGCTCGGTGAGGTTCATCGTCCCCGTCCATTCCCCGGTGACCAGCTTCGGCAGGTAGCGCGCCTTGAGCTCGTCCGATCCGTGGTGGACGAGCGCCTCGACCGCGCCGGCGCTGAGCATCGGGCACAGCGAAAAGGCCATGTTCGCCGAGCCGAGATCCTCCAGCACCACCGTCGCCAGCGACAGCGGCAGGCCCTGCCCGCCATGGTCCTGCGGACCGGCGAGCGTGCCCCAGCCGCCCTCCACATAAGCCCGATACGCCTCGCGGAAGCCCGGCGGCATGGCGACGCCGTCTGCCGACCATCGCGCACCGGCCTCGTCGCCCGCGCGGTTGAGCGGCTCGAACTCGCCCGCGGCAAATGCGCCCACCCCGTCGACGATCGCGTCCACGAGGTCCGGCGTCGCCTCCGCGAAGCGATCCTGCGCCGCGAGCTCCCCGATTCTCACGACGTGCTCGAGGACGAAGCGTTGTTCCGAGGCGGGCGGCGTATAGGTCATTCGTGGGACCGTTGTTGCTGGGGAGGGGAGGCGGCTATAGCGCGGCGCCGTGACGCAGCAAAACCAGCCTTTCGAGACCGAGGTCCTGCCCTACGGCGATGTCGCCATAGCCCGCGCCGCGCAGCTGATTGCGGAAGGGCTGCCGGTCGCCGCGCCGACGGAGACGGTCTACGGCCTCGCCGCCGACGCGACGAGCGACGGCGCGGTGGCGCGGATCTACGAGGCGAAGGGGCGGCCCGGCTTCAACCCGTTGATCGTCCACGTGCCGGACCTCGCGGCCGCAGAACGGATCGGCGACTTCTCGCCGGCGGCACGGGCGGCAGCCCAGGCGCACTGGCCCGGCGCGCTCACATTGGTCGTGCCGCTGCGCCCGGAGGCCGGGATCGCGCCGCGCGTCAGTTCGGGGCTCGCGACAGTGGCGCTGCGCTGTCCCGCCAGTCCGGCGATGCGCGACCTGCTCCGGGCGTGCGGCCGCCCGCTGGCTGCGCCTTCCGCCAACGCGAGCGGCGGGATCAGCCCGACGACGGCCGATCATGTGCTGCTGAGCCTCGGCGGACGCATTCCGCTGATCATCGACGGAGGCCCGACGGCGCTCGGCCTCGAATCGACCATCGTCTCCTTCGACGGCGAGCGGCCGCGACTGCTCCGGCCGGGTCCGGTCGCGATCGCCGGCGCCGAGCGTCGGGAGGAGGCGCCGCAGCTGATCGAAGCGCCCGGCCAGCTCGCCAGCCACTATGCCCCGGCGAAGCCCCTCCGCCTCGACGCGACGGCAGCGGGTTCGGACGAATGGCTGATCGGCTTCGGCGGCGTCGCCGGCGACGACACCCTCAGCGATTCCGGCGATCTCGACGAGGCGGCGGCCCGGCTGTTCGCCGCGCTCCACCGTGCCGATCTCCAGCCGAAGCCCAGGATCGCTATGGCGCCGGTGCCGAGCGGCGGTGTCGGCGCCGCGATCAACGACCGGCTCAGGCGGGCGGCGGCGCCGCGTTAGCCATGTGCTGCCGGTGCAGCAGGGAAGCGTTCATGCGCCCGCTTCGGCATTCCTCACGCGCTCGGCGAAGCTCTTCCTGAGCTTACGGAGCTTGGGCGGGATGGTTGCGAGGCAATAGGGGTTCCGCTGCCCCTCGCCGTCCCAATAATCCTGGTGATAGCCCTCGGCCGGATACCAGCCCGACGCGGCCTCGATGGTGGTGACGATCGGCGCGGGCCAGTCCGGCTGCGCCCGGACGATGGCGGCGCGGGCTGCGGACTCCTGCTCGGCGCTCAGCGGGAAGACGGCGGAGCGATATTGCGTGCCGATGTCGTTCCCCTGGCGGTTGAGCTGCGTCGGATCGTGGGTCGCGAAGAAGATGTCGAGGATCTCGTCATAGGAGATCGCCTCCGGATCGAAGGTGACGCGGATCGCCTCGGCATGGCCGGTATCGCCGCCGCAGACCTGCTTGTACGTCGGGTCCGCGACGTGGCCGCCGATATAGCCGCTCTCGACCTCGTCGACGCCGATCACGTCCTTGAACACCGCCTCGGTGCACCAGAAGCAGCCGCCCGCCAGAATCGCCTGTTCGCGCGCCATCATCACCTCGCCTGGACTGTCGTTGTCAGCCGGCCTTCGCCGGCAGCGGCGCGAGGCCGCCTTCCATCGCCAAGGTAAGGGCTTCGGCCAGATTATCCACCCCGAGCCGGTCCATCATGTTGCCGCGGTGCATCTCCACCGTGCGCAGCGAAATGCCGAGCCGATCGGCGATCAGCTTGTTCGAGAGACCGGAGAGCAGGCCCTGGAGCACCTCGCGCTCGCGGACGGTGAGCTGGCCGACCCGGGCGGTCGCATCGGCACGGCGGCCGGCGGCGGCGCTGCGCTGCTCCAGAAGGGCGAAGCCGCGCTCGAAGCAGGCGAGCAGCGCCTCCTCGGAGAAGGGCTTCTGCAAGAAATCGATCGCGCCGAGCTTCATCGCATCGACGGCGATCGGTACCTCGCCATGACCGGTCATGAAGACCACCGGCCAGGCGATCGAGCGGCGGGCGAGCTCGGCCATCACCTGGAGCCCATCCAGATCGGGCATGCGCACGTCGAGCAGCACGCAGCCCGGCTGGAGATCGGGAAGCGCCGAGAGGAAGTCGGTTCCGCTGGCGAAGGGGCGGGAATTGAGGGAGGCTTCGCCGAGCATGTAGCTCAGCATCAGGCGGACGTTGCGGTCGTCGTCCACCACATAGACGATACGGGAACTCAGGAGACGGGCCTTTCGAAAAGCCTCGGGTAGAGGCCCGCGCAACATGGTTTCCGACAGGAGCCGCGGCAAGCGCTTTCAGCTTTCATAACGGACCTTTCGCCCGCTCAAGCCTCCGGCAGGCGCTGGCGAACAAGGTCCATTTCGGACCAGGGGTCGCGCCCCCGCCCCCGCACCCGCTCCGGCACGGTCGCGACGGTGAACGCCTTCGGATCGAGCGCATCCCCCACTTCCTCCCAGAAGAGCGGCGTCGCCACCGGCGCGCCGGGGCGCGATCGCGTCGAATATGGGCCGACCGCGGTCGAAGTGGGGTCGTTTCGCAGATAATCGATGAAGATCCGCCCGCTGCGCTCCGCCTTGGAGATCTTGGTCAGGTACCGCTCCGGGCTGTCCGCCGCCATCGCCTCGGAAAAGAGCTTGGCGAAGGCCTTGGCCGCCCGCCACTCGGTCACCGGCTCGACCGGCACGACGACGTGAAGTCCCTTGCCGCCGGTCGTCTTGACGAAGCTTTCGAGCCCGATCGCGCGGAGCCGCTCGCGCACCTCGAGCGCGGCGCCGACCACGTCCCGAAAGCCGAGCCCCTCGTCCGGATCGAGATCGAAGATGATCCGGTCCGGCCGGTCCGGCCGTTCGACGGTCACGCCCCAGGGATGGACCTCCAGCGTCCCCATCTGGACCATGGCGATCAGCCCCGCCACGTCCTCGATATAGAGATAGGGCTCTTCGAAGCCGGGGACGGTCACCTCCTTCAGCTCCGGCAGCACGCCCGAGGCAGTGTGGCGCTGGTAGAAGCATTTCTTCTCCGCGCCCGTCGGGCAGCGCACCATCGTCACCGGGCGCCGCGCGACGTGCGGCAGCATCACGGCGGCGACCTCGACATAATAATCGGCGAGCTCGCCCTTGGTGACGTCCTGCTCGTGCCAGAGCACCTTGTCCGGATTGCTGAGCCGCACGCCTTCGACGATCCGCTCGGGACTGCTCACGACGCCGCCTCCAATTCGGCGGCGAGCTCGGCCGGCCGCGCCTCGTGGAGGAGCTGGTCGAAGCGGCACTGCTCGGGCGCCTTGTCCGGCCGCCAGCGCAGGAACTTCGTCCCGTGGCGGAAGCGGCTGCCGCTGACATGGTCGTAGCGGACCTCGACGACCAGCTCGTGGCGCAGCGGCTCCCAGTCGCCGCTGCGCTCCGTCGCCCAGCGGCTCGGCCCGCCGGGCGCGTCGCCGGTGAAGCCGGGCGGGCCCCTCAGCGCTTCCAGCTGCTTCGTCAGCGCCATTTTGTCCTCGTTGCCGAACGAGGAGGTGAAGCCGACATGATCGAGCTTGCCCTCCTCGTTGAACAGGCCGAGCAGCAGCGACCCGACCTCACGGCTGCCGCTCGCATAGCGGAAGCCGCCGACGACGCAGTCGGCGGTGCGCAACTGCTTGATCTTGAGCATCGCCCGCTCGCCCGCTTCGTAGCGCCCGTCGCGGCGTTTCGCGATCACGCCGTCGAGCGCCCCGCCGGCCAGATCGAGCCAGCCCTGCGCCGCCTGCCGGTCGCAGGTCACCGGCGAGAGGAGCACATCCTCGCGCGCCTCACCGCGGTGAAGCGCCTCGAGCGCCTCGCGCCGGACGGAGAGCGGCTCGCCGAGCAGGCTCGCTCCGTCGCGCGCGAGACAGTCGAACAGCATGAGCTGCGCCGGGGTCGCGGCGGCGAGCTTGCGGATCCGGCTCTCGGCCGGGTGCAGGCGCAGCTGCAGCGCATCGAAGGAGAGGATGCCGCCCACCGGGATGACGAGCTCGCCGTCCAGCACGAAGCGGTCCGCCTTCATCGCCCGCACCGTCTCGACCACTTCCGGGAAATAGCGGTGGAGCGGCTTGCCGGACTTCGACTGGAGCTCGACCGCCTCGCCCGAGCGGAAGACGAGGCAGCGGAAGCCGTCCCATTTGGGCTCGTACTGCCAGCCGCCGCCGTCCGGCAGCTCGCCGACCGACTTCGCCTCCATCGGCGGCAAAGGGGGCTTGAGCGGCAGTCCGGAAAGCTCGGCCACGGGACCTCCAGGCGCGTCGTTGCCGGGAAGACTCTCCTCTCGCCGCCCGGGTTCCCTGCCGTG
>DASWMB010000270.1:0-11067 GCA_036399955.1 Allosphingosinicella sp.
TACCGCATCCTGAACCGCGACGTTGATCCCGACGCCGCCGATCGGCGACATCGCATGGGCGGCATCGCCGATGACCAGCAGGCCCGGCCGGTGCCATTGCTCCAGCCGGTCGAGCGCGACGGTGAGCAGCTTCACATCGTCCCAGCTCGCGATCGCCGCCACGTCGAGCGGGACTGCCCGTGCCGTCGCCGCGACGTCCGCGCGGAAGCGGTCGAGGCCGCGGGCGCGCACTTCGTCCGCCGTCCCCTTGGCGAAGACATAGGCGCATTGCCAATAATCGCCGCGGTCGATCAGCGCCATGATCCGCCCGGCGACGATCACGCCGGTCGACTCGTTCTCCGCCGCCCGCGCCTTCGGGATACTGAACCAGAAGACGTCCATCGGCGCGCCGAACGAGCGCAGCGGCAGCGCCGCCTCCTCGCGCAGCACCGAGCGGCGCCCGTCCGAGGCGATCGTCAGCCGCGCCCGCTGCCCGCGCTCCTCGCCGCCGCTGCGGTAGCGGACGCCAGTGACCCGCCCCGCCTCGCGGACGAGGGCGAAGGCTTCGGCGTTCATGATCAGCCTGAAATTCGGGTAGCGCCGCGCCTCGTCGGCGACGAAATCGAGGAACTCCCATTGCGGCATCATCGCGATGAAGTTCCAGCGCGGGTCGAAACCGGAGAAGTCGGCGATCTCGAGCTCGCGCTCGCCGACAAAGGCGCCGAGGCTGCGCACCTTGTCGTGCGGGCGCTCGAGCAGCCGGTCGAGCAGCCCCAGCTCGGAGAAGATCCTGAGCGTCGAGGGATGGACGGTGTCGCCGCGGAAATCGCGCAGGAAGTCGCCATGCTTCTCGATCACGGTCACGGGAACGCCCGCGCGGGCGAACAGCAGGCCCGCCACCATCCCCGCCGGGCCGCCGCCGACGATCGCCAAGCCATCGTCCATCCGCTTTTGCCTCCCCCGAAAGGATGACAATCGCAGGCCGACACGCATAAAGGCAATATGGCCGCCGCAGAGTTCAGCACATCGGGCATGAGCGACGCCCTCGTCATCCTCGGCGCGGCGGGCATCGTCATCCCCGCCTTCGCCCGCATCCGGATCAGCCCCGTCATCGGCTTCATCCTGATCGGCCTGCTCGTCGGCCCCTCCGGCCTCGGCGCGATGGCGGGCGAGCATCCCTGGCTCAACTACCTCACCATCTCGAACGTCCACGCGATCGAGCCCTTTGCGGAGTTCGGGATCACCCTCCTCCTCTTCTCGATCGGGCTGGAGCTCAGCTTCCGGCGCCTCTGGAGCATGCGCCGCCTCGTCTTCGGCGTCGGCGCCGCCGAGCTGTTCGTCTCCGCCGGGCTGCTCGCTTTGGTCGTGCAGCTCGGCGGCGAGGATTGGGGCGGCTCGGTCGCGCTCGGCCTCGCGCTGGCTCTGTCCTCGACCGCCATCGTGCTGCCGCTCGTCGGGACGACCAGCGCGGTGGGACGGTCGGCGCTCGGCATGCTGCTGTTCGAGGACGTCGCGATCGTGCCGATCATCTTCCTCCTCGGCGCGATGGCGCCGCACGCGGCCGGCGGCGGCCTCGGCGGCCTCGCCGAGACGCTGACGCTCGGCATCCTCACCGTGGTCGCGATGCTCGTGCTCGGGAGGATCCTGCTGCCGCGGCTGTTCGCGCAGGCGGCGCGGACCAAGAGCCCCGAGCTGTTCCTTTCGGCCAGCCTCCTGGTCGTCATCGTCGCGAGCCTCGCGACCACCGCCGTCGGCCTGTCGCCGGTGATGGGCGCGCTCCTCGCCGGCATCCTCATCGCCGAGACCGATTATCACAACGAGGTCGAGGTCATCACCGCGCCCTTCCGCGGCCTCGCGCTCGGCGTGTTCCTGATCACGGTCGGGATGAGCGTCGACCTCGCGCGTGTCGCCGCGGACTGGCTGAACGTCGCCGGCGCCGTCCTCGCCGTGGTCGTGCTGAAGGCGATCGTCACCGCGACCCTGCTCCGCATCGAAGGCGCGCGCGGCGCGGTCGCGGCCGAGACCGGCGTCCTCATGGCCTCGCCGTCGGAGACGACGCTGATCGTCCTCGGGGCCGCCTCGGCCGCGCAGCTCATCTCCGCCGAGACCGCCGCCTTCTGGCAGATCGTCACCGCGATCGGCCTCACCATCACGCCGCTGCTCGGCCAGCTCGGAAGGCTCGCCGCGCGCCGGGTCGAGATGGGCGAGGACGACGTCGCTCCGATCGCCCCCGGGGAGACCGCGCCCGCGGCGGTGATCATCGGCTTCGGGCGCGTCGGCCGCCTCGTCGCCGAGATGCTCAAGGCGCATGGCCGCTCCTACATCGCCGTCGACTCGAACATCGACACGGTGGCGGCGGCGCGCGCGGAGGGTTTCCCGATCCTGTTCGGAGATGTCTCGCGGCCCGAGCTGGTCGACCGGCTCAACCTCGGCCACGCCTCGGCGCTGATCCTCACGATGGACAATCCGGTGCTCACCGTGCGCCTCGTCAAGAAAGTCCGCGCCTGGTGCCCGACGCTCACCATCGTCGCCCGGGCCCGCGATGCCGCCCACGCCGCCGAGCTCTACCGCGCCGGCGCCACCGACGCGGTGCCCGAGACGCTGGAAAGCTCGCTCCAGCTCTCCGAGGCCGTGCTGGTCGATCTCGGCATCGCCATGGGCCCGGTGATCGCCTCGATCCACGAGAAGCGGGCGGAGCTGCGCCAGGAGATCATGAAGATGGGCGAGATGGAGCGGGAGCCGCAGCTCCAAAGGCGGCGGCTGCGCGACGCCCTGCGCGCGCGTTCGGGCTAGCCGGCAGCGGGGCGCTTTGCTAGCGTTCCTCGTCCGTTCCCTCGAGAGGCTATGATGGCCAAGCGATCCGGCAGCGCCGATCTCCCGCTCCACGGCGGCCGCGTTCCGGCCTGGCTCGGGGAGCGCATGACGCGCCTCGGCGCGGTGATGAGCCAGGCGATCGTCCACCATTATGGTCGCGACGAGCTGCTCCGCCGCCTCGCCCACCCCTTCTGGTTCCAGTCCTTCGGCGCCGTCATGGGCATGGACTGGCACTCGTCCGGCATCACCACGAGCGTGATCGGCGCCCTGAAGCGCGGCCTCGATCCGCTCGCCGGGGAGCTCGGCCTCACCGTCTGCGGCGGGCGCGGCAGGCACTCGCGCGCCACGCCCGCGGAGCTGATCGCCGCCGGCGACCGCGCCGGCTTCGACGGCGCCGCTCTGGCGAGCACGAGCCGCCTTGTCGCCAAGGTCGATTCGGCGGCCGTCCAGGACGGGTTCGACCTCTATCTCCACGGCTTCATCGTCGCCGACGACGGCAAATGGTGCGTCGTCCAGCAGGGCATGAACGGCGCCAGCCGCACCGCGCGCCGCTACCACTGGCTCTCGGAAGGCCTGACCAGCTTCCTCGACTCGCCCCATGCGGCGATCGAGGGCCGCCGCCGAAGCGAGATCGTCAACCTCGCCGACCGCCGCGCCGCCGCCTCGCGCAGCGCCCAGCTCGAGCTGCTCGCCGAGCTCGGCCCGGACCGGCTCGCGCGCGAAGCCGCCGCGATCGAGCGCGAGCCCGCGGCGCCTTCACCCGAGCCGCTCCTCCCCCATCTCGTGATGCCGGACCATCACGACGTCAGATCCGGCGACGTCATCCTGCGCCGCCTCCACGGCATGCTGGCCGCCGCCGCCGAGGCGGGGCCGAAAGACTTCGCCGAATTGCTCCAGGTCCCCGGCGTCGGCGCGCGGACGGTGCGCTCGCTCGCCATGGTCGCGGAGGTGATCCACGGCGCCCCCTGCCGCTTCGCCGACCCCGCCCGCTTCTCGCTCGCCCATGGCGGCAAGGACCGCCACCCCTTCCCGGTCCCGCTCAAGGTCTACGACAGGACGATCGGCGTGCTCAGATCGGCCGTCGAGCAGGCGAGCCTCGGCAAGGACGAGAAGCTCGCCGCCATCCGCCGCCTCGACGAGCAGGCCAGGCGGCTGGAGCGATACGCCTGCGGCCCCTCGCTCGAGGCCTATGTCGTGGAGGAGGAGGCGAACTCCCATGCTTATGGCGGGATGAGCGTCTTCGGCCCGGAACCGGCGCTTGGGAATACGAACAAACTCCGCTCCGCGTGAGCTTGTCGAAGGCCTGCCCTCAACTTCCGGCGCCGGGAGCGAGAAGGACAGGGCTTCGACAAGCTCAGCCCGAACGGTTGGGGGCGGTCTCAGCCATTGACGATCAGGCGGGCACTGTCTCCAGAGCCTCCCGCACCGCCTGAACCGCTTCCGCCGCCCTGGAGCCATCGGGACCGCCGCCCTGGGCCATGTCGGGACGGCCGCCACCGCCCTGGCCGCCGAGCGCCTCGACGGCGCGCTTGACGAGGTCGACGGCGCTGAGGCGTGACGTCAGGTCGTCGGTGACGCCCACCGCGACGCCGGCGCGGCCGTCGTTGACCGCCACCATCACCGCGACGCCGGAGCCGACGCGCTTCTTGGCGTCGTCGACGAGGCCGCGCAGCGCCTTGGGGTCGAGCCCGTCGAGCACCTGGCCGACGAAGCCGACGCCGCCGACCTGCTCGGGACCGGCGGCCGGAGCGGCGCTCCCGCCGCCCATCGCCAGCGCCTTCTTCGCCTCGGCGAGCTCGCGCTCGAGCCGGCGCCGCTCCTCGACGAGCGCGGCGACGCGGGCAGGGACCTCCTCCGGCGCTGCCTTCAGCGAAGCGGCGGCTTCCTTGAGGCGCTCCTCGCGGCCGGTGAGCCAGCGCCGCGCCGCCTCGCCGGTCAGCGCCTCGATGCGGCGCACGCCGGCGGCGACGGCGCTCTCGCCGACGATCTTGAACAGCTGGATGTCGCCCAGCGCATTGACGTGCGTCCCGCCGCAGAGCTCGACCGAATAAGGCGCCTCCGGCCCGGTCCCCATCGTCAGGACGCGGACTTCCTCGCCATATTTCTCGCCGAACAAGGCCATGGCGCCGGCGGCGATCGCCTCCTCGGGCGGCATCAGCCGGGTCGTCACCGGCTGGTTGTGGCGGATATGGGCGTTGACCTCCGCCTCGACCGCCTCGACGTCCGCGGCGGTCAGCGGCTTGGGATGCGAGTAATCGAAGCGCAGCCGGTCGGGTGCGACGAGGCTGCCCTTCTGCGTGACATGGCCGCCGAGCCGGTGGCGCAAAGCGGCGTGGAGGAGGTGCGTCGCGCTGTGGTTGGCGCGAACCCGGCGGCGGCGCTCCTCGTCGACGCTCAGTCGAACCGCGTCGCCGACCGCGACCTCGCCCGAGCGGACGACGGCATGGTGCGCATGGAGACGCCCCAAAGGCTTCGAGGTATCCTGAACGTCGGCGTCCAAACCTTTGTCCGACCTTACCTTTCCGGCGTCACCGACCTGGCCGCCGCTCTCGCCGTAAAAGGGCGTCTGGTTGGTCAGCAGGACCACCTCGTCGCCCGGCCCGGCGCGATCGACACGGGCGCCGTCCCTGACGATCGCGACCACCTGCCCCTCGCCTTCATGGCCGGCATAGCCGGTGAATTCGGTCGAGCCGTGCTCCTCGGCGATATCGAACCAGACCTCCTCCGAGGCCTTCGCGCCCGAGCCCTTCCAGGCGGCGCGGGCGGCGGCCTTCTGCCCTGCCATGGCGGCGTCGAAGCCGGCGCGGTCGACGCCGAGGCCCTGGGCGCGCAGCGCGTCCTCGGTGAGGTCGTAGGGGAAGCCGAACGTGTCGTAGAGCTTGAAGGCGACGTCCCCCGGAAGAACGTCGCCCTCGTCCATCGAGGCGGTCGCCTCGTCGAGCAGCCTGAGGCCGTTGGCGAGCGTCTGGCGGAAGCGCGTCTCCTCGAGCTTCAGCGTCTCCTCGAGCAGCGGCTGGGCGCGGACCAGCTCGGGATAGGCGGCGCCCATCTCCGCGACGAGCGCGGGCACCAGCCGGTGCATCAGCGGCTCGGCGGCGCCGAGGATATGGGCGTGGCGCATCGCCCGCCGCATGATCCGCCTCAGCACATAGCCCCTGCCCTCGTTCGCCGGCAGCACCCCATCCGCCACGAGGAAGCCGGAGGCGCGCAGGTGATCGGCGATGACGCGGTGGCTCGCCTTGCGCTCGCCCGCCGCATCCATCTTCGTCAGCTCGGACGAGGCGGCGATCAGGGCGCGGAAGGTGTCCGTCTCGTAATTCTCGTGGACGCCCTGCATCACCGCCGCGATCCGCTCCAGCCCCATGCCGGTGTCGATCGACGGCCGCGGCAGCTCGCGGACGATCTCATTGTCCTCCTGCTCATATTGCATGAAGACGAGGTTCCAGATCTCGACGAAGCGGTCGCCGTCCTCGTCGGGCGAGCCCGGCGGGCCGCCGGGGATGTGCTCGCCATGGTCGTAGAAGATCTCGGAGCAGGGGCCGCAGGGCCCGCTGTCGCCCATCGCCCAGAAATTGTCCTTGGTCGGGATGCGGATGATCCGGCTCTCGGGCAGGCCCGCTATCCTGCGCCAGAGGTCGAACGCCTCGTCGTCGGTGTGATAGACGGTGGCGGTGAGGCGGTCCGCGGGAACGCCCCATTCCTTCGTCAGCAGGGTCCAGGCGTGGGTGATCGCCTGCTCCTTGAAATAGTCGCCGAAGGAGAAATTGCCGAGCATCTCGAAGAAGGTGTGGTGGCGCGCGGTGTAGCCGACATTGTCGAGGTCGTTGTGCTTGCCGCCGGCGCGGACGCATTTCTGCGACGAGGCGGCGGTCGAGTAGGGCCGCGTCTCGAGGCCGGTGAAGACGTTCTTGAACGGCACCATGCCCGCGTTGACGAACATCAAGGTCGGGTCGTTGTGCGGGATGAGCGGCGCCGAGGGCACCACCTGATGGCCCGCAGCCCCGAAGAAATCGAGGAAGGAGCGCCTGATGTCGTTGGTCGATGTCATCGCCGGGACTTAAGCCACATGCTGCGATGCGGCAAGCACACCGGCGGGCGCGAACCGGAGCGAAGGCTTCGGAAGGTCACAGCAAGGTCACACCGAAACGGGTTCCGCGTGCCGCTGCGGCGGCGGGCCGACGGGCGGCACAGATGATCGGGGCGAGTCGCGCGCATGGAGGTCACCCAAGCAGAAGAAATCCTACATTTGAAGGGGTTCGCGTTCCCCCCTTGCCTTCCCTTGGGAACGGGTGAATCAGGACTCCATTCCCTTGAGGCGCGGTGCCGCGTCCACCTCGCGGACCGCGACAGCGGACGGAGGAGATGCTCATGCCAGAAAGAGCCCAAGGCACCAGAACGATCGCGCTCGTGGGCCCCGGCGGGGCGGGTAAGACCAGCCTCGCCGAGGCCCTTCTCTTTGCGGCCGGCGCGATCGACCGGCAGGGCAATGTCGCGGCCGGGACGACGGTCGGCGACTCGAGCCCGGAGGCGCGGGCGCGCGGCGGCTCGACCGAGCTCAACCTGATGAACTTCGCCTTCATGGGCGACCGCTATGCGCTGATCGACTGCCCGGGCTCGGTCGGCTTCGCGGCCGACGGCGCGCTCGCCGTCGCCGCGGCCGATCTCGCATTGGTCGTGGTCGATCCCGACGCCGACCGCGCGCTCCTCGCCGAGCCGACGCTCCGCCAGCTCGAGCGCCTCGGCGTGCCCCACATGATCTTCGTCAACAAGATCGACCAGGCGCGCGGCTCGATCCAGACCCTGCTCGAAGCGCTGCAGCCGATGAGCGCCTCGCCCCTGCTCGCGCGCCAGATCCCGATCCGGGAGGGCGAGAAGATCAGCGGCTTCGTCGACGTCGCGCTCGAACGCGCCTTCCACTATCGCCAGGGCAAGGCCTCCGAGCAGATGGAGATCCCGGCCGACCTCGCCGGGCGCGAGAAGGAAGCCCGCTTCCACCTCCTCGAGCAGCTTGCGGACCACGACGACGCCCTGCTCGAGCAATTGCTGATGGACGAGACGCCCGATCCCAAGGTGGTGTTCGACGATCTGAGCCGCGAGACGGGCGAGAACCTCGTCGTCCCGGTCCTCTTCGGATCGGCGCTGAACGGCTTCGGCGTCCGCCGGCTCCTGAAGGCGCTGCGCCACGACGCGCCGGGGCCGCAGCGCGCGGCGAAGCGGCTCGGCGCGGAAGAGGGCTGCGCCTTCGTCTTCAAGGTCTCGAACGCCGGGTCGATGGGCCGGCTCGCCTTCGCCCGCGTGTTCGGCGGCACGCTCAAGGAAGGCACCGAGCTCCGGACCGCTGCCGGCGAGCATGTGCGGATCGGAACCCTCTTCTCCGTACAGGGCGACAAGACCGCCAAGGCCCCGCAGGCCGAGCGCGGCGACGTCGTCGCCATCGCCAAGGCCGAAGGTGTCGGCCCCGGCGACTGGCTGAGCGCGGGCAAAGGCGCCGCGGCGAAGCCCGACGTGGCGCTGCCGGCGGCGAACTACGTCCTCGCGATCACCACGAAGGACCGCAAGGACGACGTCCGCCTCTCGACCGCGCTCCACCGCCTCGTCGAGGAGGATCCGATGCTGCTCTGGGAGCAGGACGAGGCGCTGCACGAGACGCGGCTGCGCGGCGTCAACGACGAGCATCTCAAGGTGACGCTCGACCGGCTGAAGCGCCGCTACGGCGTCGCCGTCGATTCGCGGCAGCCGGGGATCGGCTACAAGGAATCGATCCGCCGCACCGTCACCGAGCGCGGCCGCCACAAGAAGCAGTCCGGCGGCCACGGCCAGTTCGGCGACGTCGTCCTCGAGGTCCGGCCGCTGCCCCGCGGCGAGGGCTTCCGCTTCGAGGACCGAATCTCCGGCGGGGTGGTGCCCAAGCAGTGGTTCCCGGCGGTCGAGGCCGGCGTGCGCGACGCGCTGCAGAAGGGGCCGCTCGGCTTCCCGGTGGTCGACGTCGCGGTGACCCTGGTCGACGGCAGCTATCACAGCGTCGACAGCTCCGAGATCGCCTTCCGCACCGCCGGTCGGATCGGCATGGCCGAGGCGCTCGCCGCCGCCCAGCCGCATCTGCTCGAGCCGGTGATGAAGGTGGCGGTGACGGCGCCGTCCAGCGCCACCTCGCGCGTCACCTCGGCGATCGCCAGCCGGCGCGGACAGATGCTCGGCATGGGTCCGCGCGAAGGCTGGTCCCGCTGGGAAAGGATCGAGGCGCTGATCCCTGAGGCCGAGATGGTCGGCTTCGATGCGGAGCTCAGATCGCTCAGCCAGGGCCTCGCCACCTACGAAGCGGAGTTCGACCATCTCGCGGAGCTGAACGGCACCCTCGCCGAGAAAGTCGTCCACCGCGAGCTGGAGCCGGCCTGACCGCACCATATCGGAGCCGTTCCGAACTGACTTGCCCGGCGGCGTCTGCTATCCTGGCGCCATGGCCGACGTCTTCGTCTCCTATTCGCATGCCGACCGCGGGCGCGCGGAGCGGCTCGCCGGCGCGGTCGAGGAGAGCGGCTATTCGCTCTGGTGGGACGAAAGGCTGCTGCCGAGCGACGATTATGCGCAGGTGATCGAGCAGGAGATCGCCGATGCCCGCGCCGTCGTCGTCGCCTGGTCGACCACGGCGCGCGAGTCGCTGTGGGTGCGGGCCGAGGCGAATCAGGCGCTCGACGGCGGCAAGCTCGTCCAGCTGACGCTCGACGGGGCGAAGCTGCCCTTGCCCTTCACCGCGCTCCACTTCCTCGATTTCAGGCGCTGGGGCGGCGAGCGTGCTGGCTCGCCGTGGAGCGAGCTCGACATGCGGGTCGGCGGGCTGCTGCGCGGCGAGCGCGTCGCGGACGATCCGGGCGTGCGGGAGCCGGTGCTGAACGGCCTTGCCCTGCCGGTGGCGCTCGGCTGGACGGCGATCGCACTCGCTGCACTGATGGCGCTGGCCGTCGTCGCCGCAGCCGGGGGCGCGCTGCCGGCGGCGCAGTTCGGGACCGTCGCGGCGGCCGGTTTCGCGGCGGCCGCGATCCTGCTCGCGCTCGCGGCTTTCCTCACCCTCCGTATCTTCAGGGCCTCGCGGCGATGAGCGGGCGCAACGAGCGCTTCGTCCGCGCGGCCAAGCGCCTTTTGCTGCTCCAGGTCGGCGCCGCCGCGCTGACGGCGGGGCTCGCCGGCTGGGCGGCGCTCGAGGTGAGCGGGCTGGTGCGCGAGCGGCACGCGCTCGCAACGCGGGTCGCCGAGCTCGAAGCAGCGCGGCCCGCTTACGCGGCCGACGTGCCCTATCTGGTCCCCGAGGCCTCGGCGCCGGCCGCCCCGGCGGCAGCGGCGACAGCGCCGGTCGTGCCGCGTGCGGGTCCGCCGGCCGAGCCGGCCGTCGCGACCGCGGTGCCCGCACCGCCGGCGCCTTCGCCGTCGGGCACGACGCCGGCACCGCCGCCGCCCCCACCTCCGCCGCCTCCCCCGCCGCCGCCTCCCCCGCCTCCTCCGCCACCGCCGGCGACGGCGCCGCGGGACTGCCGCTCGGTGGACCGGCGGCCGATCGTCTGCGTGCCGCCCTACCGGCGAACGCCGGTGCCGGGCGTCTGCATGGACGGCAACAACCGCCCGATGCGTTGCCCGCCGACGGTGCGCGAGCCGGACAGGCCGGCGGAGACCAACCAGCAGCAGCCGCTGACACGGCGCTGAGCTAGGGCTGGGGCTGAGGCTGGGGCTGGGGCTGGGGCGGCGGCGCGGCCGGCGGGAGCTGGCCCATGGCGCGGGCCTGCTCGATCATCTGCAGCCGCTCCTCGACCATCGGCCGCCACGACGCGTCGGCCGGCGCGTCGGCCAGCACCGTCCGCCACAGCCTCTCGGCCTCGTCGAAGCGGCCGCCCTGGGCGAGCGCCAGGCCGTAGAAGAAGCGCGGCCCCGGGTGGCCCGGAGCGATCCCCTCGGCGCGGCGGAAGGCGAGCTCGGCGGCGGGCGTCATCATGCCGCCGGCGTGGAGGACGAGCGCGCTGCCGAGCCCGACCCAGAGGTCGGCGTCGCGCGGATGCTGGCGAAGGCCGCTCCGGATCATGTCGACTCCGCCGCGCGTGTCGCCGCTGCGCTGATAGCTTTCGGCCATGCCGAGCCAGCGCGCCGCCGTGTCGAACGTGCCGAGCATGTCGCGGCGCGTCTCGGCGAAGGCGCTGTCGGGCAGGCGTTGGGTGGCCGGCGGCGGCCTGGGCCGCCCCCTGAGGTCCGGGCGCCCCTGCCAGGCATAGCCGGCGAGCGCGAGCAGAA
>DASWMB010000271.1:0-5754 GCA_036399955.1 Allosphingosinicella sp.
CGCATCCTTGACGATGGGCGTGATGAGTCCGGTCGGAGTCGACACTGCGACGGAAATGTCCGCCCGCTTGAACGTCACCAGCTCGGTCGGCGTGTACATGACGTTGCAGCTCGGCACCTCGACGAGCGCCACCGCCAGCGCCTTCACCAGCATGTCGTTGACGCTGAGCTTGACGCCGCGGCTCTCCAGGCTCGCGTTGAGCTCGGAGCGCAGCTTGAGCAGCGCGTCGAGCCGGATGTCGACGGTGAGGTAGATGTGGGGGACGGTCTGCTTGGACTCGGTGAGCCGCCGCGCGATGGTCTTGCGGATGTTCGAGAGCTTGGCCGCCTCGTGCGGGATGTCCGGGACGGCGGCGGCGGCGGCGGCGGCGGCCGGAGCGGGCGCGGGTGCCGGCGCGGGTGCGGCGGCAGGAGCGGCGGGCGCGGGAGCCGCCTTGGCCGCGGTCCCGGCGCCGTCGATGTCGGCCTTGACGATGCGGCCGCCGGGGCCGGAACCCTTCAGCCCCGCAAGGTCGAGGCCGCGCTGCCCGGCGAGGCGGCGGGCGAGCGGGCTCGCCTTGACGCGCTCCCCCGCATCGTGGCGCGGCGCAGGAGCGGGAGCGGCAGGCGCCTGCTCGGCGGGGCTGACGCCATAGCCCTTCACCTCGGGCGTCGGCGTCGGCGTCGGCGGCGGCGCAGGGGCCGCTGCGGGAGACGGAGCGGCGGACGCGTCCTCGCCCTCGCCGGCGATCAGCGCGATGACGGTGCCCACCTTCACCTCGTCCGTCCCCTCGGCGATCAGGATCTTCGTCACGATGCCCTCGTCGACCGCTTCGAACTCCATCGTCGCCTTGTCGGTCTCGATCTCGGCGAGGACGTCGCCGGCGGCGACCGCGTCGCCTTCCTTGACCAGCCACCTGGCGAGCGTCCCTTCCTCCATCGTCGGGGACAAAGCGGGCATCTTGAGCTCAATCGGCATCGGCAATCCCTCGGGTCGGCCTGGCGCCAACGCCTCAACCCCAAGCCGTGTCCGCGGTCAAGGGCGCGAGGCTTGCGCGCGCAGCGCATCTGGCGCAGCAAGGCAGCGAAGGGGGGAGGGATGCGCTCTTATCTGGTCGTGATGGACGAGACCGCCGAAGGCGCGGTGGCGCTGCGCTGGGCGGCGCGGCGGGCGGCGCGCAACGGCCTCGGCGTCGTCATCCTCGCCCTCATCCCGCCGCAGGAGTTCGTCCAGTGGGGCGGCGTCCAGGACGCGCTGGAGGAGGAGGCGCGGCTGCGCGCCGAGGCGGCCGTGCTCCAGGCCTCGGGGGCGATCATCGAGGAAGCGGGCGTGCGCCCCTCGATCCTGGTCCGGGAGGGCGATCCGGTGAAGCTGATCGGCGAGATGCTGAAGGAGGAGGGGGAGATCGCCGCCCTCGTCCTCGGCGCCGCGGCCGACGGCGGGCCGGGGCCGCTCGTCAGCCATTTCGCGGGCTCGGTCGCGGGCACGCTCCCCTGCCCCCTGATCATCGTCCCCGGCGCGCTCGGCGACGAGGCGATGGACCGGAGCTGAGGCTCAGCCGCGCTCGCCGCGGATCGGGCGGCGGGCCGGCGCGGGGCGGCGATGGGTGCGGCGGGCGCGCTGGCGCACCACCTCTTCCTCGATCACCTCCTCGACCATGTAGGACGAGCCGCCGCTCTCGACCGTCGTCTCGGTGATCGTCACCGTCGCGGCGCCATAGCCATAGCCATTGCCGTAGCCGTAGCCATAAGCCGGCGCGGGATAGCCGCCGCCATGGCCGCGAGGCGCGCCGCACGGGCCGCGGCGGCGCGGCTCGCAGCCGCCGCCATGGTGGCCGCCCGCGCCCTCATATCCGCCCTCATATCCGCCTTCATATTCGCCATAATCCCAGCCGCCGCGGCGCTCGTCATACTCTTCCGCCCGCGCATGGTCGCGCTCGCGCGGCCGATAGTCGCCGTCGCCGACATAAGCGGGGATGCCGCGCTCGTCATGGCTCCAGCGATCGCCGTAGCGGTCCCAGTCCATCCCGTAGCGGCCGTCGTGGACGCGGCCGCGATCGTCGATCAGCAGCGCATCGTCATAATAGCGGATCCAGCGGCGCCCGCCCGTCGGCTGGGGGAAGCCGTACATCTGCCAATGCTGGACGTGGAATTGCGGGCCCCACCAGAAGCGCGGCACGACATGGCCGCGGTCGATGCGGCGGAACTCGCGGCGGTGCATGCCGGGCATGCCGGCGCCGTCGCCGCCGTGGCGGACGATGACTCGCTGGCCGGGCTGTCCCCAGCTGTGGCCGGAGCGGGGCTGGGCCTGGGCCGCGGCCGGCAGAGCGGCGGCGGCGAGCGCGGCGAGCGAGACGAGAGCGAGCTTCCTCATGGATCGGGTCCCCTTCAGACCTGGCCCCGGACGCACCGGGGGCCGCATTTACGATCCATTAACTCTCGGCGGGCGCCTTTGCTACGGCGCCCAGCCGCGAGGGAAGCAGCCGTGCCAATTCGAGACAGCCGGCGACGTCGTCGGCGTCGAAGCGCCCGACGCTGGGGCTGTCGAGATCGATCACCGCGATCAGCGCTCCGTCGGCACCGACCACCGGCACCACCAGCTCCGAGGCGGAGGCGGCGTCGCAGGCGATATGCCCGGGAAAGGCGTGGACATCCTCGATGCATTGCGGCTCGAGCGTCGCCGCCGCGGTGCCGCAGACGCCCCTGCCGAACGGGATGCGGATGCAGGCCGCCCGCCCCTGGAACGGCCCCAGGACAAGCTCGCCGCCGACATTCCTGTAGAAGCCCGCCCAGTTGAGGTCCGGCAGGCTCTCCCAGAGCAGGGCCGCGACGTTCGCCATGTTGGCGACGGCGTCAGGCTCGCCGTCGGTCAGCGCGTCGGCCGCCTGGACGAGCTGCCGCCAGAGCTCGGGCTTGTCGGGGGCGGCAATCTGGAAATCGTACATCTCTGCTCCTCGCGAGCGTCACCCCGGACTTGATCCGGGGTCCATGGACAAAAGCCCCGGCGAACCTGCCACGTCGGTGTTCATGGATGCCGGATCAAGTCCGGCATGACGCCCCTCGTCACTCGTCCCGCACCTTGCCCCGCCCCTGCTTGACCCCGCTGCGCTGCTTCTTCTCGTCGACGCGCTTGGCCTTCGCGCTCCGGCTCGGCTTCGTCTTGATGCGGCGCACCGGCCTCACATGAGCGCGGGCGATGAGATCCGCCAGCCTCTCGCGCGCCTCCGTTCGGTTCGCGTCCTGCGTGCGGTGGCGCCTCGCCGTGATCAGGATCTCGCCCTCGCCCGTCATCCGGCTGCCGGCGAGAGTCTTCAGCCGTTCGTAGACGTCGGGCGCGAGGCCGAGCCTGAAGACGTCGCAGCGCAGCTGCACCGCGGTCGCCACCTTGTTGACGTTCTGCCCGCCCGGCCCCGTGGCGGCGAGGAAGCGCTCCTCGAGCGCGTCCTCCGGAATGACGACATCCTCAGCCTTCATCGCGGAAGCGGCCGAAGGCCGCCGGCAGCGGCGAGGTCGCGGCGATCGGCGCCTTGCTCTCGCGCGGCAGCGTCAGCGCGGCGGCATGGAGCAGCATCGCCGGCCCCGCCTTGCCGTAGACCGGATCGCCGATGACCGGCGCCTCGAGCGCATAAGCGGCATGGGCGCGGATCTGGTGGGTCCGCCCCGTCTCCGGCTCGAACGAGACGAGCGTCCGCCCCTCGTCGGTCCGGATCGCCCGCCAGCGGGTCCGCGCCTGCTGCCCGGCCGGATCGGCGAACATCCTCCAGCCTTCCTCGCGGCTCGAGCGCTTGAGCAGCGGCATGTCGATCGCCCCCTCACCCTCCAGCACGCCGTCGAGCACGGCCAGGTAGGCCTTCTCGACCCGCCCCTCCTCGAACGCCTTGGCGAACCGCCGGTGCGCCTTCGGGTTGCGCGAGAGGAGGAGGCAGCCCGACGTGTCGCGATCGAGCCGGTGGACCGGCGACGGCGGCCGGTGGAAGCCGAAGCGCAGCGCCGGGAGGTGCTCGTCGAGGCTGTACGGCGTCTTCGGGCCGGCATGGACGGCGAGCCCGGCGGGCTTGTCGATCACCAGGGCCTCGGCATCGATGAAGAGGACTCGGTTCTCCCACATGGCGCCCCAGCCCTGCCACGACTGTGGCGCGGGCGCAACGACCGCGGGCCCGCGCCCATTTTCCACTGGAATCCTTGGCTTAATCCGAAATTAACCTTTTGCCTTCATCTATTCCATGGTTAATGATTGACCAGCACGGGGCAGGAGGATGTTTCTCCGGACCGGCGCGAGGAGAGGGGCAAGTCGCATGCGTGTTCTGCTGATCGAGGACGAGCCGACGACGGCCAAGGCCATCGAGCTCATGCTCACCACCGAGGGCTTCAACGTCTATACGACGGATCTGGGCGAGGAAGGCCTCGATCTCGGCAAGCTCTACGATTACGACATCATCTGTCTCGACCTCAACCTTCCGGACATGCACGGCTACGACGTGCTGAAGAAGCTCCGGCTCGCCAAGGTCGGCACTCCGGTGCTGATCCTGTCGGGCATCAGCGAGATGGACTCGAAGGTCCGCGCATTGGGCTTCGGCGCCGACGACTATGTCACCAAGCCCTTCCACCGCGACGAGCTCGTCGCCCGCATCCACGCCGTGGTGCGCCGCTCCAAGGGCCACAGCCAGAGCGTCATTCGCACCGGCAAGCTCGCGGTCAATCTCGACGCCAAGACGGTCGAAGTCGACGGCGCCCGGGTGCACCTCACCGGCAAGGAATATGCGATGCTGGAGCTGCTCTCGCTCCGCAAGGGCACGACGCTGACCAAGGAGATGTTCCTCAATCATCTCTACGGCGGCATGGACGAGCCGGAATTGAAGATCATCGACGTCTTCATCTGCAAGCTGAGGAAGAAGCTCTCCCTCGCCTGCAGCGGCGACAATTATATCGAGACGGTCTGGGGCCGCGGCTACGTGCTGCGCGATCCCGAGGAGGTCGAGGCGCAGAAGGTCGCGTAAGCGGCCTCGCCCGACGCCTCGCCCGAACGGCTTTCCCTGGAGGGGCAGGACCGGCGCTTGCAGCGATGCAGGCGCCGGTTTTTTTGAAGCAACTCCGCGCCGTGGCGGTGATGCGGACCCCCGTGCCAGGCCGTCGCCCCGGCGAAGGCCGGGGCCCCAGCGGGTGAAGAGCACAGCGGCATGTGCCACGCGGCATCGACTCTTGCCGCTGCGTTTCACGCTTCCGATCTCCGTCTTTCGGCGACGGCGGACGCGCACGATCACGCGTTGAGCGTGTCGAACAGGTCGGCCCAGGTCGGGTTCTGCTCCTGGATCAGGCGAAGCTTCCAGAGCCGGCGCCATTCCTTGATCGCCTTCTCGCGGGCGATCGCATCCTCGATCCGCTCATGCCGCTCCACATAGACGAGACTGGTGCAATGATGCTTGCGCGCGAACTTGCTGCCTGTCCCGGCGCGGTGCTGAGCGATACGTTCGGCAAGGTTCGCCGTGACGCCAGCATACAGCACGCCGTGCGGCCTGTTGGTGATGATATAGACCCACCCGCCGGACATCGGTGCAGAATGCCGAACGGGAGGCGCGGCCGCAACCCGTCGCCCCGGCGGAGGCCGGGGCCCCGGCGAGTGAAGGACGCCGACGGTACTTGCAAGGCGCGCCCCGCACGTGCGCCAGCGCGCTTCACCCCCTGGGGTCCCGGCCTACGCCGGGACGACGTGAGTTGCGCGGCCTCCCGGCGCAGCGTGCATCGTGCATGATCGGTCGATGACCGTCGAGGCATCCTT
>DASWMB010000272.1:0-2127 GCA_036399955.1 Allosphingosinicella sp.
CAGCGCCTCGGCGAGGCGGCGGCGATGACCTTCCTCGCTCTTCGGCAACCCGGGATTCTCGATCCTGACGCCAGCGGCGCGGAGCTGGTCGGTGTCGAGCCAGGGCGGCGAGACCGACCGTCCGACCATCCCGAGCGCGAGGCCGCGCCACCGCCTCGGCACGCGCTGGCCCAGGAATTCGGCGAACCCGCCGGCGCGGCTCCGGCCCGGGCCGCGGCTCCAGTTCCTGAGCAGCCGCGCGAATCCCGCGAAATCGCGCTTCTCGTAGAGGCTGTTGAGCCGCGCGCCCGGATAGCCGTGATAGCCGGCGAGCAGCTCGTCCGCCCCCTGCCCGTCGAGCGTCACGGTCACCCCGCGCTCCCGCACCAGGCGGAAGACGCGATATTGCGCGTAGATGCTGGTGCCGGAAAAGGGCTCGTCCTGGATGCGGATCATGTCGTCGAGATCGTCGGCCAGCTCCTCCGGATCGACGAGGATCTTGTTGACCTCGGCGCCGACCGTCTCGTTGACGAGGTCCGCCCATTCCTCCTCGTCGACCGCCGAGCCGCGGGCGACGAAGCTGAAGCTGTGGATCGGCATGTCCGGCTCCAGCCGCCGCATCGCACAGACGACGGCGGAGGAGTCGATCCCGCCTGACAGCGCCGCGCCGAGCTTCACATCGCTCCTCAGGTGGAGCCGCACGGACTCGAGGAAGCGCTCGCGAAGCTGCGCCACCGCGTCGTCGAACGCGATCGGCTTCTCGGCGATCGACGGCCACCACCAGCGCCGCGGCGCCTCCGCGCGGCCGCTGCTCAGGTCCACCTCCATCCAGTGCGCCGGCGGCAGGTGCCTGATGCCGGCGATGAAGGTCTCGTCGGCGTCGTCGTAGCCGCCGAGGGCGAGATAATGGTAGGCGCGCTGGAGGTTGAGCCGCGGCCGCTCGAGATCGAGCGCGGTGATCGCCTTGCTCTCCGAAGCGAAGGCGAAGCCCTTCTCGTCCTCGCGGTAGAAGAGCGGCTTGATGCCGAAGCCGTCGCGCACCAGGCCCAGCGTCTGCCGCTCCCGGTCGAGCACGGCGAAGGCGAACATGCCGATCAGCCTCGTCAGCCCGCTTTCGCCCCAGCGCATCCAGGCGCGAAGCAGCACCTCGGTGTCGCTGGCGGTCGCGAACGCCTCGCCCGCGGCCTCCAGCTCAGCCCGGAGCTCCCGGTAGTTGTAGATCTCGCCATTGTAGATCATCGACCAGCGCCCGCACGGGCTGTGCATCGGCTGGTGCCCGCCCGCGCTGAGGTCGATCACCGAGAGGCGGGTATGGGCGAAGGCGAGCGAACCGCCGGCCGTGTCGAACCACTCGATGCCGCGGTCGTTCGGGCCGCGGTGGTCGAGCTCGCGCAGCGCCTTGTCGACGACGTTGCGGTGCTGCCCGGCGTCCGGCGACCAGAGCCCGAGGATTCCGCACATCGCTCAGTGCTCCCCTGGCCGGCTCAGGCCGCGGCCCGGCCGACCATGCGCCGGCCGAGGCGGGCGAGATCGGCGGGACGGAGCAGGCCGCAGGCGGCGGTGCCGGCGAGGAAGAGGAGGACGACGGCCGATTTGGCGGCGAACAGCGGGGCTGACTCGAGTCCTCCGCCCTGGAGCCACAGCCCCGCGACGGCGGCGACGAGGAACAAGGCGGTTCCAGCGCCCATCCGGACCCAGCTCACCGGCAGCCGGTAGAGGCGCTGGCTGGTCCAGGCCCAGAGGCCGAAGAAGAGCAGGGAGGCGAGCAGGGTGGCGAGCGCCGCGCCGAGCAGCCCGGCCCGCTCGATCAGCAGCCAGTTCAGCACCACCGTCGCCAGCGCGGTCGCGGCGACGATATAGAGCTGGAGGTGGGTGCGCTTGGCGATCGCGATGCCGGGGAAGAAGATGTACATTTGTCCGAGCAGGGTGGCGGGCGCGAGGAACAGCACCAGCGGGGCGGCGCCGATATAACCGGCCTCCGCGAACAGCGCCAGTATCTCCCAGGCGAAGAGGCCGAGGCCGAGGCAGCAGGCGAGGGCGAGGGCGGTGAACTGCTCGGTGAGCCGCGCGAGCTGCCCCGGCGTCTCCGGCTCCTTGTAATGGGCGTAGATGAGCGGCGTCAGGGCGGACTGGAGGCCCACGATCAGG
>DASWMB010000273.1:0-4967 GCA_036399955.1 Allosphingosinicella sp.
CAGGCGGATTTCGCGCGGCCGATCCTCGAGCATCTGCGGTCCGCCGTCCACGCCGCGTGCCCGGAGGCGGAAGAGACGTTGAAGTGGAGCATGCCGCATTTCCTCTACAGGGGCCAAATGCTCGCCGGCATGGCGGCCTTCAAGGCGCACGCCACCTTCGGTTTCTGGCGGGCGAAGGAGGTGCTCGGCGAGACCGGCGCCGAGCGCGAGGCCATGGGGCAGTTCGGCCGGCTGACTTCGGTCGCCGACCTGCCGCCGGACGATGTCCTTCGCGACCTCATTAGCAAGGCGATGGCGCTCACCGACTGCGGCTCGCGTCCGGCGCGGGCGAAAGCGGCGCCGCGGCAGGAACGGGAGACCCCGCCGGAGCTGGAGGCCGCGCTCTCTGCGAATCCGGCCGCGCGGGCCACGTTCGACGCATTTCGGCCGGGTTGCCGCCGCGAATATGTCGACTGGGTGGCGGAGGCGAAGCGGCCCGAGACTCGCGAAAAGCGCATCGCCCAGGCGGTCGAGTGGATGGCGCAGGGCAAGAAGCGCAACTGGAAATACGAGAAATGCTGACGCGCTGACCGCGCGTCATACCGGCGAAAGCCGGGATCTGGGGGAGACCCGCCGAGACTCTCGTCCTGAGGCCGCGCCTTTCGCAGGGGCGGCGGGGAGGGGTCCGCACGGTTCGCCGCATTCCGCCCCGTCCTTAACACTCCATCAAAACTCTCGGCGTAGGGACTGGTCAACCCGGCAGCACGCAGGATTCCCATGTATCACGCGCCCGTTCCCTTGGAAGTCGACCCGCAGGAATTGGAACCGGCCGAGCTGGCGGATGAAAGCGTCGGTGCCGACGCGAGCAGCCAAAGGCTCCGCGACGCCCATCTCCACAACGGACAGGCGCAGACCCGACTCCTGTTCGCGCCCTTTTTCGCCCTGACCGGCGCGGGCGCCGCGCTGCTGGTCGCGTGGGCGATGGTCGGGACGACCCGGATCGAATTCATCGCCGGCTGGCTGGCGCTCGTCGCCTTCGCCAACTGGGCCTATTACCGCTCCGCCCGGACCGAAGGGGCCGCGGCCGAGAGCCGCTCGGCGGAAGGCCGTCCGCTGGTCCGGGCGATCGGCGAGGCGGTGGCGCTGGCGGCGATCTGGTCCGCTTTTCCAACCTACGCCTTCGCGACCCAGCCCCACGAGGTCCAGGTGGTCATCGGCGGAGCGATGGGCGCGATGATCATGGCCGCGATCGGCCTCGCCTCGGTTCCGGCTGCCGCGTTCGCCTGGATCGCGACGATGACCTTCGCCTTGTGCTGCGCTTATTATCTCGGCAGCTCGGACCTCGACCCGACCTTCGGAGCCTCGATCGTCGGGGTCGCGGCGGTCGCCATCTTCGGTGTCGCCCGCCTCACCCGCTGGACCTTCGGCCAGCTCCAGACGATCGCCAACGTCCGCACCCAGGCGGAGTCGGTCCGGCTCCTGCTCAAGGAATATGAGCATCGCGGCGTGGGCTGGCTGTGGCAGGTCGATGCCGAGAACCGGGTCGTCTACATCTCCTCGCGAATGACCTCTTTGCTCGGCCGCTCGGCGAGCCAGCTGATCGGCCATTCGCTTCCCGCGACTCTGGGCGGCAACAGCGCGCTCGGCCGCACCCTCCTCGCCCGCGCGCCCTTCGCCAGCCTCGAGATGGAGCTGAAGACCCGCCGCGGCACCCGCTGGATCAGCCTCGCCGGCGATCCGATCATCGACATGGCCGGCCAGTTCCAGGGCTTCCGCGGAGTCGGCTCCGACATCACCGAGGTCCGGCGCACCCAGGAGCGGCTGACCAACCTCGCCAACATGGACGTGCTCTCCGGCCTTCCCAATCGCGGCCGGGTCCGCCAGCTGCTCGGCGAGGCGCTCTCCGGCGCGACGTCGAGCAATGTGCCCTGCGCGATCATGTTCCTCGATCTCGACGGCTTCAAGCCTGTCAACGACACGTTCGGCCACCCGAAAGGCGATGCGGTGCTGAAGAGCGTCTCGCAGCGCCTGGTCAAGGAAGTGGGGCAGAACGGCCATGTCGGCCGGATGGGCGGCGACGAGTTCGCGATCGTGATCAAGGACGCGCAGAGCCGGCGGATGGTCGAGGGCCTCGCCGAGCGCCTCATCCAGTCGGTCGCCGAGCCCTATCATATCGACAAGGCCGAGATCCGGATCGGCGTCTCGATCGGCTGCGCCTTCGGCCCGATCGACGGCCAGAGCGTCGACGACCTCATCCAGAAGGCCGATCTCGCGCTCTACCAGGCGAAGGACCAGGGCCGCGGCACCTGCTGCTTCTTCAACGCCGACATGCAGAATGCCGCCGAGGACCGGCTCCGGCTCGAGCAGGACCTGCGCGCCGGCCTCCAGCTCGGCCAGTTCCGCCTGCTCTACCAGCCGCTGATCAGCGCCTCGGACCAGACCCTGGTCGGCTTCGAGGCCCTCATCCGCTGGCACCACCCGACCCGCGGCATCGTGCCGCCCAACGAGTTCATCCCGCTCGCCGAGGAATCGGGCCTGATCATGGACCTCGGCGACTGGGTGATCGAGGAAGCGGTCCGCGCCGCCTCGGTCTGGCCGGAGAATATCAGCGTCGCCGTCAACCTCTCGGCGCGCCAGCTCATCTTCCCGGCGCTGCCCAATACGGTCAACGAGGCGCTCGGCCGCTACAAGATGCAGGCGAACCGGCTCGAGCTCGAAGTCACGGAGAGCGTGTTCCTCGGCGATTCGGACGGCGCGCTCGATGTCCTGAAGCGCCTGCGCGCGCTCGGCGTCGGCATCGCGCTCGACGATTTCGGAACCGGCTATTCCTCGCTCGGCTATTTGAACAAGGCCGTCTTCCACAAGCTCAAGATCGACGGCTCATTCGTCCGCGACGCGGCGGCGAACCGCGAGACGGTGGCGATCATCCAGTCGATCGTCAGCCTCGCCAAGAGCTTCCGGATGACCGTCACGGCCGAGGGCGTGGAGACCGCCGACGACTTCACCCGGATGCGGGACCTCGGCGTCCACCAGATCCAGGGTTATCTGTTCGGCAAGCCGATGACCTTCGAGCGCGCCAGCGAGCTCGTCCACGGCAGCCGCCAGCGCCTCAGCGCCTGAGCGCCCGCTGGCGGGCGGCTGCGCTTCTGCTACGGTCGGGCGATGCGCCGCTTCGCCCTCTTCGTCGCTCTCGCCGCGGCCGCCGGGGTCGCCGCGGCAGCCGCCGCGCCGGAGCGCCACCATGCCCATGCCCGTATCGAGCTGCGGATCGCGCCTGAAGCGGGGACGCTGAGCGCCGAGGCGATCCTGTCGCTGCCGCCTGCCGCCGCAGGCGAGGAGATCGGCTTCGTGCTCGCCCGGTCCCTCGCCGTCGCGAGCGCCGAAGCGGGTCCCAATGCCATCGTTACGGTCGCGCCGACGGAGCGGCCCTGGGGCGGGCTCCAGCGCATATCCGTTCGCTTCCGTGATGCCGAGCGGGCGCCGCGTCTGCGGGTCCGCTACGCCGGCCGTCCCGCGACGGGCGGAGCGCCGCCGATCAACATGATCACGCCCGACCATGTCGAGCTCAGCCTGGACGGCATGTGGGTGCCGATCCGCGAGGATCTCGGCCTTCCGTTCACCGTCGATGCCCGCATCGCGGGACTTCCCGCCGGCGCGACCCTGGTAGGGCCCGGCCGCCTCACTCGCCGCGGCGGCGTTTTACGCCTCCGCCGGTCCGTGCCCGACGTCGACGTGGCCTTCGTCGCTTCGCCGGCCTTGCGCCGTGCAGCCGGCAACGGCCCGTGCCGCTTCTACGCGGCCGATCCCGACGGGGAGGAAGCGTCGCTCTTCCGCCGCCACTGCGCGGCGGCGGGCGCCTTTCTCGGCAACTGGTTCGGCCCGCTGCCCGGCTCCGCGCCGCGGCTCGCCCTCGTCCGGCGAGAGCGAAAATCGGGCTATCAGCGCATCGGCTACATCGTCCTCGCCGAGGGGCGCGGCGGCAGCGAGGCGGGCGCGGCGAAGTTCACGGCCCACGAATTCGCCCACAGCTGGTTCCGGAATGCCAATGCGACCACCGAGCATCGCTGGGTGGACGAGGCGACGGCGGAATATGTCGGCCTGCGCTACGTCCGGCATGCGCTCGGCGAGGCCGCGCTCGAGACTCTGCTCGCACCGAAGCGGGAGCGCGCGCGAACGGCGGGCCCGGTCGTCGCCGGCCGCACGGATGCCGAGCTCTACGACAAGGGCGCGCTTCTCCTGTTCGAGCTGGAAGATCGGATCGGCCGCGAGCGGATGGACCGGATCGTCGCGCGCATCGCCGCCGCCCGCATCGGCCTCACCGAAGACTATGTGCGCGTGGTCGCCGAGGTCGCGGGCCCTGCCGAGGCTCGCTGGTTCGACCAGCGCCTCCGCAGCTGAACCTGTTTCTCTGCTCAATCACCGCTTCCGCGCCGCCGCCTTCTTCGTCCGGAGGGTCGGGTCGGCGGCGGCGGGATCGTCGGGCCAGGGATGCCTGGGATATCGCCCGCGCATCTCCTTCGCCACCGCCGCCCAGCTCCCCTTCCAGAAGCCGGGAAGGTCGCGGGTCGTCTGGATCGGGCGTCCGGCCGGCGAGGTGAGCGACAGGACCAGCGGCACGCCCGCGACCCGCGGATGCTCCGCGAGACCGAACAGGGACTGGACGCGGCAGGTGACGGTCGGCCCCGCTTCCGCGTCATAGTCGATCGCGTGGCTGCTCCCGGCGGGCGTCGTGAAGCTCGCCGGCGCGAGCCGCTCCAGCTGCCGGCGGCCGTCCCAGCCGAGCATGTTGTCGAGCACGCCCGCGAGTGAGGCGGGCTCGATCTCCGAAAGGCGGCGCTTGCCCGCCACGAGCGGCGGCAGCCACTCGTCGAGGCTGGCCAGCAAGGCCTCGTCTGAGAGCTCCGGAAGCGCTGGATCGTGGCGCCGGGCGAAGGCGGCACGGCGGCGCAGGCTCCGCGCGGCCTCGCTCCAGGGCAGCCGCTCCAGGC
>DASWMB010000274.1:0-31800 GCA_036399955.1 Allosphingosinicella sp.
GGCCGCACGGATCGCCGCGTGCTAGAGGATGAAGTCGCCCGCGGCGAGGGGTTGTCCGGCCGCCACGAAGACCTCGATCACCAGGTCTGCGTTGCCGTCTCCGTCCACATCGCCGCGGATCGTCCAGCGGCCGCCTTCGCCGTCCTGCAAAGCGCGCAGCTGCCTTGCGCCGCCGGTGAACTCGCCCACTTGGAAGACGAAGCTTTGCCTCCCCGGGAGGCTCGAATCCGCATCGATCAGCGACAGGTCGATCCGGTCCGTGCCGCTGCGGAAATCCTCGATCAGGTCTGGGGCGAGGAAGGTCGATTCGGCGGCACTCCCGTAGCGGAAGAGGTCGGCGCCCTCGCCGCCGGTGAGGCTGTCGCCGCTTGTGCCGCCGCGCAGGACGTCGCCGCCGGCGCCGCCGAAGATCCGCAGCCGCCCGTCCGCGACGGCGCTACCGTCGAACGACAAGGCCTGCGCCTCGCCGAGAGAAGAGCCGTTCACGATCAGTGTCGCCCCGGAGGCGACGTTCCCGTTCTTGAGAACCACCTCGTAGGAGGGCGCGGACTCCGGCGCACTGGCGAAGCGGCCGTTCAGCGACAGCGCCTCGACCCCGCTCAGCGTTCCGCTCTCGACGGTCACGCGCGCGGCACCTGCGCCGCCGCCGCCGCTGACGACGACCGCGTCATTGCCGCCGCCGCCGATCACCCGGTCGGACGCGCCGAGCCGTCCGGCCTCGAAGAAAAAGATGTCGTTGCCCGTGCCGCCGGTGAGGATGTCGGTGCCGAAGCCGCCATAAAGGAGGAAGCGCCCGCCGTCCGTCTCGGCCGAGCCGTCGAAAGAGAAGTCCTCACCGGCGAGAAGCGACTGCGCGTTGACGCGGAGCTGCTGGCCGGGGGCGACGTTCGCCTGGACCGTCGTCAGCGCATAATCGTGCCGGTCGGCGCCGCTCCCGCCCCAGCGAACCATCGAGCCGCTCTGCAGCGAAATGCCCTCGATGCCGACGAGGCTGGCCGCGCCGAGGACCAAGGCGGCATAGGCGCCCTGGAGGACGAGCGTGTCGACACCTTCGCCCCCATCGTTGACGTCGGTGCCGGTGAGCGCCGCGCCGTAGAAGAGGATGTCGTTGCCGCCGAGGCCGCGGGCCGTGTCGCTGCCGCCGTCGTGGAGGCGCAGGACATCGTTGCCGCCGCCGCCGGTGAGCAGGTTCTCGAGGGCGTTGCCGCGCAGATCGTGCGGCGAATCGCCGGAGCCGGTGAGGTTCTCGACATTGGCGCCGAGCGCGAAGGCGGCGAGCGCGGTGACGACCTCGTCCGTGCCGCCGCCGGGAAGCTCCAGGATCGCGTCGCCGGCCTCGTCGACGACGAAGACGTCGTCGCCCGCTGTGCCGGTGACGTGCGGCAGCTCGTAGCCGGTGTTGAATGCCGTCAGCGCGTTTGCGCCCATGCCCGCCAGCGTCGCGAGCGTCGCGAAGGCATTGTTGCCTCCGTCCCTGTCGATCTGGAGGAGCGCGTCGCGCCCGCTCTGGACGAAGCGCACGTGCCCAGTTTCGAACGGGTTCGTCGCCAAGTCCCAGTTCGAAAGATGGCCAAGGAGGAAATTGCCGAGCTGGAGGCGGTCGCCCGATTCGCCGACGGCGAAATCCGCGATCCTGATCGAGCCGGCGAAACCATGGGAATAGTTGATCCCGTCGAACCTGATCCTGTCGCTACCGCCGCCAAGGGTGAGGCGGAGGTGGGGGCGGAGCCCTGACAGAGACAGGTTGTCGTCTCCGTCGCCGGCGTCGACGATGGCGGTCGCACCGCCAGATTGGTTTAGGTCGATCCAGTCGGCACCGCCGCCGGCCATCACCTCGATCCGGTCGTCGGTCGACGTCAGGCGCTGGATGAGTATTTGGTCGTCGCCGTCGCCGCCGTCGATCAGGTCGGAGCCGTAATTGCTGAAGATGCGATCCTTCCCGGCGCCGAGAAAGATGATGTCGTCGCCGCGTCCGTCATCGACGGAATCGTCGCCGTCGCCGGCATCGACGAGGTCGTCGCCGCTGCCCGCGTCGATACGATCGCTTCCTTCGCCCCCGCGGATCACATCGCCGCCGGCGCCCGCATCGATGCTGTCCGAGCCGCCGAGTCCGGTGATGATGTCGGCACCTGCGGTGCCCGAAAGCGTGTCGTCGCCGCTGGTCCCCTCGATCGTGACACCGGGCGGCAGCGAGCCGTCCGGAGCGAAGCCGCCGAAATTCTCGGCCGTGAGGCTTTCCGCAGCGACGTTGCTGAAGGTTACGATCGTCCGCCAGGCGCCGGACAGGGCGGACTGCATAAGCGCGTGGGCGCCGTCGGCGACGAGACGCAGGGCGCCTGATGCGAACGGATTGTCGAAATCCACGGCCTGGGGAAGCTGGTCGATCCGGACGATGTCTCCTCCCGCACCGGCGGCGAAGTCACCGACGACGATCGATCCGTCACGCAACAGGTACTGCGATTGCTGGCCGAGGAGGACGATCGTGTCGACACCGGTGCCGAGCGTCACTTCCGCCACGCCGCCGAGAACGTAGACGTCGAGCCAGTCGTCGCCCGTCGCGCCATCGATTATCAGCCTGCTGGTGCTCTCCGATTGGATCCAGACCTTGTCCTTCCCGTCGCCGCCGACGACGGTCACGGTGTCCGACGGATGAAGGCTGCCGCGCAGGATGTCGATGCGGTCGTCGCCGCCGCCGCCGGCCATCAGGTCGTCGCCGTCCTGGTCGCGGAGGTAGTCATTCCCGTGACCGCCGTAGAGCTCGTCATTGCCGCGGCCGCCGTCGAGGTGCACGCCATCGGCACCGCCCTCGAGGCGGTCGTTGCCGAGCTCACCATAGATGCTGCCGCCCCCGCCGCCGCTGCGAATGAGATCGTCACCGGCTCCGCCGTAGAGAAAGTCCTGGCCGTCCAAGCCATCGATGAGATCGGCGCCCATCGAGCCGATCAGCGTCTCGCCAAGATCGGTTCCGGTGAACACAAGGTTCAAGGGGATCGACCCGTCGGGCGGGAAGCCGTCGAAATTCTCGAACGCGAACGCGGCGGCTGAGACGTTCTCGAACGTGATCAGGGTGATGAAGCCGTCGCCGCCGCCGTTGCGGTCGATCTCCAGCACGGCGTCAACGCCGGCCTGCACCAGCCGGAGATGACCGGTGGCGAAGGGGTTGGAGCGGCGATCCCAACCGGTCAGCGCCACATCGAGGAACTCGAGCCAGTCGAGCCGGTCGCCGTCCGGTCCCGGCTCGAAATCTCTGATCGTGATTTGTCCCGCTCCGATCGGGGTGGCGCCAATCGAACGCCAGATCAATACGGTGTCGGCGCCCTCTCCAAGTGTCAGTTCGGCGCGTGCCCCGTCTCTGAGACTGCCAAGTTGGATGACGTCGGCACCAGCGCCGAGGTCGGCGCGGATGACGTGTTCGGCGCCCGCGTCGATCGCGAGGCGGTCCTCGCCGCCACCACCCGTGACGATCGTCGTCCCGGCGTGAAAATTCGAGATGATGATGTAGTCGTCGCCGGCCTCGCCATCGAGTTGGTCGGAGCCCACATCGGAACGGATCTCGTCGTTTCCGTCGCCGCCGCGAAGAATGTCGTTTCCGAGGCCGCCGGAGAGGTAATCGTTCCCGTCGAGAGCCTCGATCACATCGTCGCCGTCAGTGCCGATGAGCCGGTCCCGCTCCGGCGTGCCCTGTACATTGGCCATGACTTGGCATTCCCCTCCCGCCGGGACCGGAGAACCGCCGCCGACATACTTGGATTCGTATCGCAAAACCCCGTCCTGGGCGAATGAAACCTGACGCGGGCCGTACACTGCACCGCCGCCGCCGCCCGCCGGCGGTTTGGGGCCGAGCGGGGCCGGACCCGGCGAACGTGAACATTTCACCTCACCCAGGGGTGCACTCTGCCGCGCGAGCGGCGATATTGCAGCGCAGCAAAGAGGCGAGGTGGCGAGTGCTCGAACGCGCGCAGGATGAGATCGAGGCGATCGTCGCGGCGGCGCTGGCGAAGCGGATTCTGATCGCCGTGTCCTACAATCGCGGGCGATCGCTGCTCGCGCCGCACTCGCTGTTCGAAAAGCATGGCGATCTCCATGTGCGCGCCGTCACCGTCGAGCGCGACGGCGCCGCTCCGAAGACGCGGAAGCTCGGGACGTTCAAGCTGGCCGGCCTTTCCGACGTGGCGCTGACCCGGCGGCTGTTCTCGCGCACGTTGTTCGAGGCGCTGGAGGGCGAGGCCGCGCTTGCGGGCGAACCGGCCGCGCCCTAGAGCCGCCTTACGTTCACGTAAGGAAGCATCCACGATGGCCGAAGCCTATATCGTCGCCGCCGCCCGCACCGCCGGGGGGAGGCGCGGCGGCGCGCTCAGGGACTGGCACCCGGCTGACATGGCCGCCGAAGTGCTCGATGCGCTGGTGGAGCGCGCGGGCATCGATCCGGCGGCGGTCGAGGACGTGATCATGGGCTGCGTCGGCCAGGCGGGCGAGCAGGCCTTCCATGTCGGCCGCAATGCGGTGCT
This sequence comes from Allosphingosinicella sp., assembly GCA_036399955.1. GTDB lineage: Bacteria > Pseudomonadota > Alphaproteobacteria > Sphingomonadales > Sphingomonadaceae > Allosphingosinicella. The sequence continues at coordinate 4,509 of DASWMB010000274.1, forward strand.
CGCCTCGAAGCTTCCCCAGTCGGTCCCGGCCGTCACCATCGACCGGCAATGCGGCTCCTCGCAGCAGGCGATCCAGTTCGCCGCCCAGGCGGTGATGAGCGGGACGCAGGACGTGGTGATCGCAAGCGGCGTCGAATCGATGACGCGCGTGCCGATGGGCCTCCCCTTCACGCTGCCGATGCAGCACGGGATCGGCACCGGCCCCTTCTCGAAGCGGATCCAGGAGCGGTTCGGCGTCGCCATGTTCAGCCAGTTCGCCGGCGCCGAGATGATCGCCGAGAAGTACCAGTTCCGCAAAGAGGAGCTCGACGCCTTCGCGCTCGAAAGCCATCGCAAGGCGGCGCGGGCGGCCGACGCGGGCGCGTTCGACGACGAGATCGTCCCGCTCCGCATCGTCGATGCCGAGGGCAGGGAGTCGTTCCACGTTCGCGACGAGGGCATCCGGGCGGGTGCGACGCTCGAGAGCATCGCCGCCGTGAAGCTCCTCCAGGAGGGCGGCAAGATCAGCGCCGCCAATGCCTCGCAGATCTGCGACGGCGCCTCGGGCGTGCTCGTCGTCGCCGAGCGGGCGCTGAAGGAGCATGGCCTGACGCCGATGGCGCGGATCGTGAACCTCACCGTCACCGGCGGCGACCCCGTCATCATGCTGGAGGAGGTGATCCCCGCGACGAAGCGGGCGCTCGAACGGTCCGGCATGAGCATGGGCGAGATCGATCTCTATGAGGTGAACGAGGCGTTCGCGCCGGTGCCGCTCGCCTGGCTGCGCGAGACCGGTGCCGATCCCGAACGGCTCAACGTCCATGGCGGCGCGATCGCACTCGGCCATCCGCTCGGCGCATCCGGCACCAAGCTGATGGCGACGCTTCTGCATGCGCTGAAGCGCCGCGGCGCGCGCTACGGGCTGCAGACGATGTGCGAAGGCGGCGGGCTTGCGAACGTAACGATCGTCGAGAGCCTCGACTGAAGTCTACTCCGCCGCGATGTCTTCGGGTGCGTCGGGGGCGGCGCGCAGGGTGCGGCTCTGGGCGCAGGCCTGGCGGAGCTCCTTGCGGATCGAGGCGCCCCCGAGATGGGCGTCGACCTTGTCCATCTGCTCCTGCTTCAGGCGGCGGACGATCTCGTCGATCGTGCGGCAGCTTCCCGACCGCGCGAGCTCGAAGGCGCGCTCGATCGTGGCGAGCCGGCGGGGCGGCGAGGATCTGGTCTCGTCGGCCATGTCAGCGCGCCCACGCCATGGCAGCACGGCGGCGGCCGGCATAGCGGACCGCGGCGGCCTGATGGACGTCGCGCTCGGCCTGCGTCGCGGCGCCGGAGGCGAGGTAGCGCGCGCCGGCCTCGAGCTCGGCATAACGGATCTGGTCGTCGGCTGCGGCGGGCATGGGGCGGCTCCTGCTTGCAAGCGGGAGGTTATGGGCTCTCTCGGCGCCCCTCCTTGCGCGGACGAACCGGGGCGCTGGCGCGACCATAGCACGGCCGGGGCGCCTGCGCCACCGGCCGCGCCGAGGGGAGGTGAGGTCAGCCGTTGCCGCTGCCGCCGCTTCCGCCGCTGCTCCCGCTTCCGCTGCTTCCGCTGCCGCCGCTCTTGGCCGTGGACTTGCGCGCGGTGGAGCGCTTGGCGCCGCCTTCTCCGGAGGCCTTGGCGCCGCTGCTCTTCGTCGAGGAGCCCGACTTCGCCGTCGCGCTCTTGGCGCCGCTCTTCGCCGAATTGCTCCTGGTCGAGGTGCCGCTCTTGGTGGACGAGCCACCCTTGGTCGAAGCGGAGCCGCTCCTGGCCGAGGCGCCGCCGCTCTTCTTCGCCGTCGACTTGCCGCCGCCCGAGCTCTCGCCGCCCTCGCTCGATTTGCCGCGGCGGCTTCTCACCACCGCCGCCGCGCCGGCGACGACTGCGCCGGCGACCACCGCGCCGGCCGCGACCTTGGCCGCGCGGCTGCTGCCGGACACTTTCTCCGCAACCTTGCCGGCAAGCTCGCTCGCCCGCTCGGCCAGCGAGCCGCCGCCGCCCTCATTGCCGCCGTCGCCCTCGTTGCCGCCGCCTTCGGAGCCGCCCTCCGGGACATAAGCGTGGGGCATGGCTTTGCTGGGGATACGCGACATGGGCTTTCCTCCTGGGTGATGTTTCGCTGGCCAAACGATGGCTGCGGCGCACCGGTTCCGTCTCAGCGGCGCCGGCCGCGATAGCCGTTGCGCAGGCTCGGCAAGGCGCCGCCATATTGGTCGATGTCGCGGCGGAAGTGCTGGGCGCGGCAGCCGGTGAAGCCGCCGGGTCCGATGTTCGAGCAGGATCCGATGCCGCTCGCGGCGCCCGCTTCCGTCAAGGCGTTGCGCTCGCGCGAGACGCTTTCGACCGTTCCGGCGGGATCGAAGCCGGTGTCCGGCTCCTCGGGAATGCGGAAGCGGGACCGGCGCTCGCCGCGGTCGCCGCAGACGATGATCTCGTCGCCGCCGCCCGATCCTTCGCAGCCGGGCGGGAGGACGCGCAGTGTCGGAAGGGCAGGGGCCTGCGCCGTGGCGGGCGGCGGGAGCGAGAGGAAGCAGAGCGCCGCCGCGCCGGCGAGCCTGCGTCCCTTGCTGTTCCCCCGATCGGCCATGGAGCCTCCCTCTTGCGGCGGGTCCTTGTCCGCGAGGGTTGCTGCATGCCGGATGAATGGCCGCGGCTAACCCTGGCGCCGCCGCGCCAGGCGCGAGAGCAGGCCCGGCCGCGCCCGCTTCTCGAACAGCTGGTCGGCCGCTTCCGGATCGAGCAGCTCGCTGTCGGCAAGCGCCTTCTCCAGATCGTTCGGCTCCTTCGGGTCGAGCGGGACCAGTTGGCGGCCATGCCCCCGCAGCCGCTCGATGCAGGCGATGAGCGAGCCCGTCTCCTCGAAGCAGCGCGCGACGTCGGCGGGCTCCATGTCGAAATGCTCGGCGAGGAGATCGGTGCGGATCTCGCCGATCCGGCTGCTCGCCTCCGCGTCGTCGCGGCCGTCGATCAGGAGGTCGCATTCGCTGTCGAGGCCCATCGAGCGGTTGTTCATATTGGCCGATCCGACGCGCAGCACCTTGTCGTCGACGATCATGATCTTGGCGTGGACATAGATGTCTGCGCCGCCCTTGGTGATCGGGGCGTAGATGGCGAAGCGGCCTTTGTGGTCCTTCTTCTCCAGCGTCTGGATGAGCTGGTACCGCGCCGGGCTCATCACCCGCTCGTCGAGCCAGCCATAAGCGTGGCGCGGGTTGACGATCACGAACTCGGGCGGGTCCGGTTCGGCGAGGCGCCTGCCGATCGCCTCGGCGATCACGCGGGAGGCGAAATATTGCGTCTCGACATAGACGAAGCGCTCCGCCTTGGCGATCAGGTCCACGAACAAGGCCTCGATCTCGCGCACCTCCTCCACCGCCCCGGCCTTGCCGCGCGTGCGCGCGATCGCGACCTCGACGTCGCGGAAATGGGGCTGGAGGTCGTCCGGCCAGCAATCATGGCCTGCGCGCGGCGGCACGTGGAGGTGGCGTCCGGTCGCGCAGGCCCAGCGCACGCGGGCGAGATCGCCGATCGCGCTCGCCGCCGCGCCGTCCACCGCCATCGTCGCGTCGTGCCACGGATCGTAGGCACGGCCGGTGAAGGGGCGGCGGCGGCCCGGATGCTCGTCCTTGTGATGGCGCGTGTCCCAGCGCGAGCCGGTGATGTCGATGCCGCCGCAGAATGCGACCTTGTCGTCGATCGAGAGGATCTTCTGGTGGTGGCTGCCGTCGAGCGGGTGCTGGTGGTCCCACTTGATGTCGATCTGCCGGTCGAACGCCCAGCGCAGCATCCGGAAGAACGTGGTGCCGCGGCCGGGGACGCTGATCGCGCCCTGGTCCCAGGCGAGGATGTAGATGTGGAGCTCCGGCCGCCGGCGGGCCAGCCAGGTGAGGCAGGGGCCGAGCACGGGCGGGGCGCCGCAGGGCGGATCCTCGTCGACGAGGCGGACGCGGGTGTCGACATCCCAGCCGATCAGCAGGATCTGGTGCCTCGCCTCCAGCATGGCGTGAAGGGCGAGCCGGTAATAAGCGGCGGCGTCGACGATCATGGAGGCGCGGTTCGCGCGCTCGATCCGCCAGCAGTTGCGCCCGGGCTCGAGCAGAGGGGAAGAACGGCTCTGGGGTACAGGGGACGCGTCAGCCACGGGGGCCCGAACGCCCAAGCCGCGTCTCGGTTGCGCCGCCGTAACGGAGCGTCAGGCGAGGCGGCGCAAACCGCACCACCATTGACCGCCGACTCGTTTCATTGCAGCCATCTGCCTTCGAGGCGGCTCAGGGGGGCGCCATGGGACGATACGAGAAGCTGCTAACCTGGGGCCTGGCCGCCGCCGCCGCTATGCTTTGCCCGCCCGCGGCAACTGCGGGTGACCTTCCATTCGTCGAGCGGTTCGGCTTGCAGCCGGTGCCGCAATTCGCGCCGGTCTCCGACGAGCAGGAGCAGGATCTTCTGACGCGCGTCCGAGAGTTTGAATTCCCTCAATATCTCTACAGCGGCTGCGACGAGCGGGCGCACGCCGCCTGGATGCTGCTCCCTCCGGAGCTGCAGGCGAGGGTGCACAAGATCTGGATCGTCACCCCGGCCATGTACACCTATGCGATCCCCGGCGCGGTCCGTTCGTCACGCGCAGAGCCGGCCTATCGCGCGGTCGACTGGGGCTATCACGTCGCACTGGCCTATCAGAGCCGCCGCGGCCTTCGCATCATCGACGCCGGCCTTCGCCCCGGCGAAAGCCTGACGCGCGAGCAATGGCTTGCTGAAATGGCGCTGTCGCCGCTCACCTTCTGGACGATGACCGAGGCATCGGTCTACCGCTTCTACACTTTGAGCTTCACCGGCGCGATCAACGAGTCCGTCTGGAACGGCAACAGCTATCGGTACGACGAGGGGACGGCCGGGCAGACGCCGCGGGACAAGAACTGGATTCCGGACGCGCTTGCGCGCGATGCGGTCGGCGCCGACGCCGTCCGCGGCACGACCTGCGCGGCATTCCGCGCCATCGCCACGCAGCCGCAGACGCTCCTCGATCGACTGCGGGCGGGGCCGACCGGCGCCGGCGATCCCTGCCGTTCCTCGTTTCAGCGATTCACCGCCGAGCGGCAGCGCTGGATAGAGCGGTTGAGCGGAGGCTGATCCGCAGGCGCGCGGTCAGGCAGCGATCCTGTCGCCGCCGCCGCCTGCGATCACGGTCCAGCCATGCTCCGCGGCGATCGCCGTCGCTAGCGACGCCGAGCGGGCGCGGGCGTCGGACTTCGGGCCCGGAGCCGTCCAGCCGCAGCGCGGGCATTCCTCGTCGTTCCGGACCGGGGCGTGGAGGCCCCAAGGCGTCTGGGGAGAGCATTCGAACCGCTTCATCTCTCGTCGTCTCGCACATGATGCAACACAGGTTATGCATATCTATGCAGCAGCGTGCATAAACGCAATGTGAATTCCTCACGCCGAAACCGAGAGAGGCGGCGGGGAGATCTCGAAGCATGAGGACCGGCGTTGCATTCCTGCTTCTCGCCGCGGCCGGGTGCACGGCCGCACCCGCTCCCGAGGCCGCGCCGCCGCCCGAGCTTGAGCCCGAGCCGGAGCGCCCGCTCCCGCAGCAGCGGCCCGTGACGCCCGACCGGCCGCGCGGGCCGCCGCCGGTCGATCCGCCTTTTTCGGGGTTCAGCCCGCCGGCGATCCGCGACAGCGTGGAGTGGCTCGTCGCCTGGCGGCTCGGCGAGGAGGCGCTGCGCCTCGCCCGGGCGGCGCCGACATCGATCATGGTGACCAGCCATCAGGGCCTGCCCCGGCCGGTGCAGAATCCGGACGGGAGCTGGGGCTATGAGCCGCCCGGCGCCAATGCGATGGTGCGCGGCTCCGGCGGCTGGACCGGCTGGGTGGGGACGGAGCGGCGCCCGGTCTCCGTGGGCCGGGCGGCGGAGATCGACCGCATCCTCGCCGACCGCGCCTTCTGGACCGAGCCGGACGAGGTGCCGCCGACCTGCACCGACGCCGGCGCCCGGCGGCTCGTGATCCGACATCAGGGCCGCCTCACCGTCCGCCAGCAAAGCTGCGGTAGCACCGGCCTCACCGGCCGCCTGTGGGAGCTCGTCTACGGCGGGCCGGGTTGAGGGTGACCCTTGTCGGGGCGGCGCTTCACCCTCTAGGAGCGCGGCAACGGACACAGGAGCAGACAGATGAAACTCGACAGCGAAGTCGCCGCGGTGGTCACGGGCGCGGCCTCCGGCCTCGGCGAGGCGACGGCGCGGGCGCTTGCGTCGCGCGGCGTCAGGGTCACGGTGTTCGACCGCGACGCTGACAAGGGCGAGCGCGTCGCGGCGGAGATCGGCGGCGTCTTCGCGCAGGTGGACGTGACGTCCGACGAGGCGGTCGAGGCCGGCTTCGCCAGAGCGCGCGAGGCGCATGGGCAGGAACGCATCCTGGTCAACTGCGCCGGCGTCGCCAACGCCGCCAAGACGGTCGGCCGCGACAAGGCGACCGGCGAGCCCAAGCCCTATCCGATCCACCAGTTCGAGCTCGCCATCCAGATCAACCTGATCGGCAGCTTCCGGTGCCTCGCCAAATCGGCTTTCGGCATGGTCTCGCTCGATCCTCTCGAGGACGGCGAGCGCGGCGTCATCATCAACACCGCCTCGGTCGCCGCGCAGGACGGGCAGATCGGCCAGGCGGCCTACAGCGCGTCGAAGGCCGGCGTGCTCGGCATGGCGCTGCCGATCGCGCGCGACCTGATGGGCGAGGGCATCCGGGTCAACACGATCCTGCCCGGCGTGTTCGAGACGCCGATGGTGGCGATGATGCCGCAGAACGTGAAGGACGCGCTCGCCGCCCAGGTCCCGTTCCCGAAGCGGCTGGGCCGTGCCGAGGAATATGCGCGGCTCGCTCTGTTCATGGCCGAGACGCCCTATCTCAACGCCGAATATGTCCGGCTCGACGGCGCCATCCGGATGGCGCCGCGCTAAGGCTTCAGGCCGGAGGAGCCGACCGGAGGATCAGCTCAGCTCGACGACCGCCGTCTCGCACAGGTCGATGCCGCGCCAGTCGCCGGTGTCGCCGTCCTCGTAAGTGACGCGGATATCCCAGTCGCACCGTTCTTCCGCATTGTCGAAGCTGACTTCCCCGCGCTCGCCGGCGGCAAGGATGTCGGTGCCGAGAATGTCCGGTCCCCACGTGTCTTCCGTCGCCGGCGACACATTGAGGGTGAGGATCGCCTGCCCGGTATTGTTGACGATGACGAAATCCTGCTGCCCCGCGAACGCGACGGTCGCCAGGACGGAAGCGGCAACGGCCGCGGCGATAGCCAGTCTTCTCATACGATGTCCCCCGATGGAGATGCCGCTGTACACCCGGCAGGCCCCGGCGCAACGAATCCTTTCGGCAGCGGCGGCGCGCGCGCGACCGTTCACATTGCGTGATGCCTGGAGATCTCGGCCGGACTGAGGCGGAGGAACCGGGCGGCATTGTTGTAGAAGATGTTGCGCTGCTGCCCATAGGGTTGCGCCGGCTCTCCCGGCCCCATGTGGATGCCGACGGGGATGTCGAGCTCCTCGGTCAGCGCCCGATAAGGCTCGAGCCGGGGATCGTCGGGAGCGACGCCCTCATATTGCGCCATCATCTCGCCAAGAACGCGCAGCGCAGCAGACAGGATCATGGCTCTCATGGCAGGCCCCCGGCCGTGCTTAGGAGGCCGAGGCGCGATTGTCGGCAATGGGCGCGCGTCAGGTCGGCGCGAGCGCACCGCCGCGCCAGGCCGGCATCCCGCGTTCCCCCAGCGCCACCTCCACCGCGGCCCTGGCGAGGAGGCGGGTCGAGTCGAGCACCGGGAGCGGCGACACGTCGGCCCCGATCAGCAGCGGAATCTCGGTGCAGACGAGGGCGACGGCGTCGCAGCCGCGGGCGGCAAGCTTGTCGATGATGCGCACATGGGCGGCGCGCGAGGCCTCGGTGAAGACGCCGAGGCAGAGCTCGTCGAAGATGATCCGGTGGATCGTCGCGCGGTCCTCCCGCTCGGGCGCTTCCCAGCCGATGCCGCGGCGGCCGAGCGCACCCGGATAGACGGGGCCGGTCATCGTCCATTCGGTGCCGAGGACCCCGATGTTGCGGAAGCCCCGGCGCGCCGCCTCGCCCGCGACGACTTCGCCGATGTGGAGGCAGGGCAGGGCGAACGGCTCTCCCGGCGCTTCGAGCGCGATGTGGGCGGTGTTGTCGGGGAGGACGAAGAAGTCCGCTCCGGCCGCCGCGAGCCGCGCGGCGTCGGCGGCGAAGATCGCGCGGATCGCGGGCAGGTCGCCGCTCTCCCAGGCATCCATCGCATGGTGCATGGCGATGCCGGTCATCGTGATCTGCGGATGGTTGTGCGGCCCGAGCCGGCGCACGCCCTCCATCCAGCAGGTCCGGTAGCAGAGCGTCGCGCCCTCGGCGCTGTGGGCGAGGATGCCGATATGCTTCATGGGACGGGACATTGCGGCAGCCGCTTGCCGCCGCGCAAGGGGGAGCGCTAAGCGCATGCGATGCGGCAGGCGTCCGGAAGCATCGAGTTCGAAACCGGCGGGCAGGGGCTCTCCGAGATCACCGGCGAGGTCGCCCGCTGGGTGGACCGGCAGGGGATCAGCGAAGGCCTTCTCACCCTCTTCTGCCGGCACACCTCCGCCTCGCTCCTCGTCCAGGAGAATGCCGCGCCCGCCGCGCGCGCCGATCTCGAGCGCTTCTTCGCTCGGATCGCTCCGGAGGACCCGTCGCTCTACGCCCATGGCGAGGAGGGGCCGGACGACATGCCGGCGCACATCCGCGCGGCGCTGACCCAGGTCCAGCTCTCGATCCCGCTCGCTGGCGGCCGGCTCGTCCTCGGCACGTGGCAGGGCATCTATCTGTTCGAGCACCGCCGCCGCCCGCACCGGCGGACCATCGCCCTCCACCTGGTCGGCGAGTGAGCGGCCGATGAGCTTCGAATCGGTCCGCGCCGACCTCGCCCGCCGGGCGCCCGATCTGCCGGTCATCGAGGTCGAGCAATCGACCGCGACCGTCGCCGAGGCGGCACGGGCGCTCGGCGTCGAGCCGGCGCGGATCGCCAAGACGCTGGCGGTGAGGGCCGGCGCCGAGACCTTCCTTCTCGTCGCACGAGGCGACGCGCGGCTCGACAACCAGAAGTCGAAGGCCCGCTTCGGCGCCCGGCCGCGCATGCTCGGGCCGGAGGAGACGCTGGCGCTGACCGGCCACCCCGTCGGCGGCGTCTGCCCGTTCGGCCTGGCGACGCCGCTCCCGGTCTATTGCGACGTCTCGCTGCGGCCGTTCGACATCGTCTATCCGGCGGCGGGATCGCTGACGAGCTCGGTCGAAGTCTCGCCGGCGCGGCTGTTCGAGCTGGTCGCGTCCGGCTGGGTCGACCTGTGCCGGATACCCGAATAGCCGCGCTTTCATTGCCCGCCCGTTACGGATAAGCTGCGCGCCAAGGGGGACAAGGCGATGGACAGAATCGGGCTCGGGCAGCTCAGCGCAAGCGCGATCTTCAAGATCGGCTTCGTCTGCCTGTTCGCGATCCTCATGCCCTTCTTCATCTTCTGCGGTCTGCTCGCGATGGGCGGGTCCGACACCGTCAGCTTGAACGGACGCAACGTCCACGGCCTCGGCGGGCTCGGCGCGGCCATCGCCATGGGCTTCGTCTTCCCGGCGCTGCTCGCCGGCGCGATGACGCTCGGCGGCCTCATCGCGCGGCTGTTCGGCCGCCTGCTGCCGAGCCTTCGTCTCCGCGGCGTTGCCCGCGACTGATCACAGCGAACAAGAAGAAAGGAACAGGGACATGAGAATAGCTATGCGCCTTGCCGCGGCCTGCGGCGCGGCCGGCCTCCTCGCCGGCTGCCAGCCGAGCGTCGCCTCGCTCGATTGCGCCGATATCGCGAAGGAGGCCGAGCGGATCTGGGCCGAAGCCGAGAACCAGCCGGTGCGGGTCACCGACATCCGCAACGAGCAGGAAGTCTCGCGCAACGAGAACGAGGCGCGCTGCACCGGCGAGGGCACGCTGAGCGACAACAGCACCGCTCCCGTCCACATGCGCGCCTACAAGGCGGACAATGGCAGCGTCATCGTCGAATCCGGCGGGCAGCCCTTCGCGAACTGATCGGCGGACGGCGGAAACCCCGCCGCCGCCGGGCGTTCTTCCGGCATGGACGGACGCGACAAGGAGACCGGCGCGGAGCCGCCGGGCGAGGGCGACTCGGTCGACGACGCCGCCCGCGAGGCGGTGCGCGAGATCGAGAAGCGCGGCGGCGAAGGTCATGCCGGGACCGGCGACATCGGCTGAGCGGGGGCTGAGCGGCGCCCGCGCGCCCGGTAAGGGAATCGCAACGGGTCGTCCCTAGAAACGGCCACGGTACGCGACCGGGGGGGCGGAGACGAGGCATCGTTTCCGCCCTTTTACCTGGGCTGCCACGGGGGATCTGCAGGCCGGAATTGCGAGCGCAGGCAGGTGCCGGACGACGCGACGATTCGCGCGCGGAATCGCGATTTTCATAAAAAACTGTGCCGCGGCAGCACATTAACCCTCTCTGCTAAGAAAGCGTCAACCTTTCCGCGACTAGAAGGGTCTCGCAGGCCCGGCGCCGGCTCCGCCGGCAAGGGACTGCCCCTCGAGTCGCGTATCGAGGGCGGGGCCGGTGCCTTCGGGTGCCGGCCCCGATCGTCTCCGGCCTCTGGCCGACGCACGCGTCCTCCGCCTTCCCGATCGGTTCCTCCCTGTCCCGAAGGCGGAGGAGGCTCTTGCCCTCTCCCTGAGGGGAGAGGGAGGGGCCCAGCCGGCGAAGCCGGATGGGAGGGTGAGGGGAACGGACTCGGCGAATGAGACGCCCGTGCCCTCACCCCGCTCGCCTTCGGCGAGTCGACCCTCTCCCCTGAAGGGAGAGGGTACTAGACCGGGATCTCCGTCGTGTATTTCACCTGCCTGAGCGCGAAGTTGCTCGCGGCGTTGGCGACGCTCGGATGGGCGAGGACGCCGCGCATGACGAAGCGGTCATAGTCGGCGACGTCGCGCACCGCGATTCGCAGCAGATAGTCCCACTCGCCGGACATCGCATAGCATTCGACGATCTCCTCGCGCGACTGGATGAAGCTTTCGAAGTCGGAGCGCGCCTCGACGGACTGGCGGGTCATGCGCACCTGGCACAGCACGTTGACGGCGCGGCCGAGATGCTCCGCGCTGGCGAGGCGCACCGCGGCGCCGCGCACGCCCGCTTTCTCGAGCCCGCGGACCCGCCGCCAGACCGAGGCGGCAGAGGCGCCGACCCGCTCGGCGAGCGCCGCGTGGCTGAGCCCCGCATCGCGCTGCAGTTCGCGGACGATCCGCCGGTCGATCGCATCGAGGTGAAACGTTTCGCTCATGAAACCGCCATAACATGAAACGTACGTGTCATCCAGCCGCCTCTCCCGCCGCGACTTTGAGCGGCTTTCGCGCCGCGGCTGGGTTAGGCTATGGGCCGGGGCGATCGGAGGTGCGGATGGTTGAGGGCGCGACGCTGGAAGCCGGGCTGTTCGAGCGGCTCGAGGAGCAGAAGGCGGATTCGCTCCTGAACCTGATCGCGCTCTGCGACGCCGACCCGCGGGCGGACAAGATCGACGTCGGCGTCGGCGTCTATCGCGACGCTGCGGGCGGGACGCCGATCCTGAGGGCGGTGAAGGCGGCCGAACGCATCCTCATCGAGACGCAGGAGACCAAGGCCTATCTCGGCTCGAAGGGCGACGTGCGCTTCACCGAGCTGATCAAGCCGATCGTCTTCGGTGAAGCGGGCGCAAAAGAGGGGCGCGTCCTCGGCGTCCAGACGCCGGGCGGCTGCGGTGCGCTCCGCCTCGGCGCCGACCTCGTCTCGAAGGCGAGCCCGAGCGCCCGCATCCATGTCGGCCAACCGACCTGGCCCAATCACGGCCCGCTGATCGAATGCGCCGGCGTCGAGATGGTACCCCACCCCTATTACGACCGCGAGCGGCACCGCATCCGCTTCGACGAGATGATGGACGCGCTCGAAGCTGCCGAGGCGGGCGACCTCGTCCTCCTCCACGGCTGCTGCCACAACCCCACCGGGGCCGACCTCAGCCTCGATCAGTGGCGCGAAGTCGCCGACCTCGTCGCGCGGCGCGGCCTCGTCCCGTTCGTCGACCTTGCCTATCAGGGGCTGGGGAACGGCCTCGAAGCCGATGCGCAGGGGACGCGCCTCGTCGCCGAGGCGGCCGAGGAAGCGCTGGTCGCGCAGAGCTGCGACAAGAATTTCGGCGTCTACCGCGAGCGCACCGGCAATCTCTTCGTCAAGGCGAGGAGCGCGCGCCAGGCGGAGGTGCTGATGGGCAATCTCGTCCAGCTCGCCCGGACGATGTGGTCGATGCCGCCCGACCATGGCGCGGCGGTCGCCCGGATCATCCTCGACGATGCGGAGCTTCGCGCCGACTGGATGGCCGAGCTTCAGGACATGTGCGGCCGCATCCGGAGCCTTCGCGCCCGCCTCGCCGCCTTCGATCCGCGGCTTGCCTATATCGATGCTCAGAACGGCATGTTCTCGATGCTGCCGCTGTCCGAGGCCGCAGTGCTGGAGCTGCGCAAGGAGCGCGGCATCTACATGGCCAATTCCGGCCGCTTCAACATCGTCGGCCTGTCCGACGAGAATGTCGACAATTTCGCCGCGGCGGTGGTGGAGAAGATGGATGGCTGAGGCATCGGTCACGGAGCAGGCGGGCGCCGACACGGCCGCGCCCGATGCGGCCTTCGACTGGCGGCGGATCGCCTGGCTCGTCCAGGTCAGCCGGGCGATGGACAAGCTCGAGGAGGAGCGGCTCGTCCCCGAGAAGAAGATCCTCTACCAATTCTCCGCGCGCGGCCACGACATGGCGCAGGTCCTGCTCGGCTCGCGCCTCACTCACCGCCGCGACGCCGCCTGCGGCTATTACCGCTCGCGCCCGCTGCTCCTCGCTCTGGGCGTCCCGATCGAGGACGCGCTCGCCTCCGGCATGGGCCGGGAAGGGGGCTATTCCAACGGCCGCGACATCGGCGTCGTCTTCAACTACCCGAACCCGAACGGCTGCCCCGCATTGCCGATGTCCGGCGGCGTCGGCGCCCAGTACACGCCGACGGCGGGCTGGGCGCATGCGATCGAATATCACCGCAACGTTCTGGAGGACCGCTCCTACGAAGGCGCGATGGCGCTGGTGCTCGGCGGCGACGCCTCCTGCGCCACGGGCGGCTTCTGGGCGTCGCTGACCATCGCGGCGACGAACCGGCTGCCGATGCTCTTCTATGTCGAGGACAACGGCTTCGGCATCTCCGTTCCCTCGACCTTCCAGACGCCGGGCGGGAACATCGCCGAGAATTTGGCGAGCTTCAAGGACCTCGCCATCTTCTCCGGCGACGGCACCGATCCCGCCGAGGCGGCGCGGCTGGTCGTCGAGGCGACCGACCATGTCCGCGCGCGCAAAGGGCCGGCTCTGCTCCGGCTGACGGTGCCGCGCCTCCAGGGCCACAGCTTCCAGGACACCCAGGCCTACAAGCCGGACGAGCTGGTCCGCGAGGAATGGACCCGCGATCCGCTGCCCAGGCTCAAGGGCCACCTCGTCCCCGGCGCGATGAGCGAGGAGGAGTGGGACCGGATCGAGAGCGAGGCGCAGGCCGCCGTCGAAGCGGCGCGGGCGGAGGCGGAGGCGCGCGGCGTCTCCCAGCCCGAGCAGGTGCTCGACCATGTCTATTATGAAGGCGAGATGCAGACGCTCGGCGGCCAGTGGACCCGCGGCTACAGTGCGCCGCGCAGCCACGAGGAGCCGCGGCCCGAAGGCCAGCGGATCAACATGGTGACCGCGATCCGCCGCACGCTCGACCGCGAGCTCGAGATCAACAAGCGCGTCGTCGTCTTTGGCGAGGATGTCGGGCCGAAGGGCGGCGTCCATGCGGTGACGCTCGGCCTCCAGGACAAATACGGGCCGCAACGCGTCTTCGACACCAGCCTCAACGAGGAAGGGATCGTCGGCCGCGCCGTCGGCATGGCGCTGGCCGGGCTGATGCCCGTCCCCGAAATCCAGTTCAGGAAATATGCCGAGCCGGCGACCGAGCAGATCAACGATTGCGGGACGATGCGCTGGCGCACCAACAACCGCTTCGCGGCGCCGATGGTGCTCAGGATCCCCGGCGGCTTCTTCAAGTGCGGCGACCCCTGGCACAGTCAGACCAACGAGGTGCAGTTCGTCCACAATCCCGGCTGGCTGGTGGCGGTGCCGTCCAATGCCGAGGATGCGGTCGGGCTGCTGCGCTATGCGCTGCGCGGCAACGATCCCGTCATCTTCTTCGAGCACCGGGCGATGCTCGACGACGCCTGGGCGCGGCGGCCCTATCCCGGCGACGATTACGTCCTCCCGTTCGGCCGGGCGAAGAAGACGCGCGAAGGCGACGACATCACCATCGTCACCTGGGGCGCGATGGTCCCGCGCTGCGAGGAAGCGGCGAGGGACGTCTCGGCCGACGTGATCGATCTTCGCACCCTGGTGCCGTTCGACAAGGAGATGGTGCTGGAGAGCGTGCGGCGCACCCGCCGCTGCCTGATCGTCCACGAGGATCTGAAGACCGGCGGCTTCGGCGCGGAGATCGCCGCGATCGTCGCCGACGAGGCGTTCATCGACCTCGACGCGCCGGTCGCGCGCGTCACCATGCCGGACATCCCCAGCCCGCATAATCCGGTGCTGCTCAACTGGGCCGTCCCCTCGGTCGAGCGCATCCGCGCGAAGATCGACGAGCTGGTGGGCTTCTAGATGATCGACGTCGTCGTTCCGGTCGAGCAGGAGGGGACCCAGGCTGTCGTCCGCGCCTGGCTGAAGAAGGTGGGCGACCGGGTCGAGGTCAACGATCCCCTCGTCGAGCTCGAGACCGACAAGGTCGCGGTCGAAGTCCCCGCGCCGGCGGCCGGGGTGCTGCGCGAGATCCTGCTGGAGATGGACGCGGCGGCCGTGCCCGGGGCGGTGCTGGGGCGGATCGAAGCCCAGGATTCCGTTCGTCCCGAGCGAAGTCGAGGGGCGACTGCACAGAATCAGAGCTCGCGCCCCTCGACTTCGCTCGGGACGAACGAGGCCGGGCGCCCCGCACTGACGCCCGACCTGCGCCTTTCGCCCGCGGTAAAGCGCGCCTGCCTCCAGCACAATGTCGATCCGCGCACGATCCCCGGCACCGGCCGCGACGGGCGCGTCACCCGCGCCGATGTGGATCGCGCCGTCGAGGCTGCGGCACGCGCACCCGTGCCGACGACCTCGGTGCCCGCATCCGACGCCTCGATCCGCTCGCACGACGTGCCGCACGACCGCATGCGACTCAAGATCGCCGAGAACATGCTCAATTCGGTGACCCGGGCGCCGCACGTCACTGCCATGTTCGAGGCGGATTTCTCGGCGATCATCGCCCATCGCGAGCGCCACAAGGCGGCCTACGCGAAGAAGGGCGTGAAGCTCACCTACACGGCCTATATCGTCGCCGCGGCGGCGGAGGCGATGAAGGTGGCGCCGGCGATCAACAGCCGCTGGCACGAGGACCGGATCGAGATCTTCGACGACGTCAATATCGGCGTCGGCACCGCATTGGGCGAGAAGGGGCTGATCGTCCCCGTGCTGCGCGAGGTCCAGAAGCTCAGCCTCAAGGGCATCGCCGCCGGCCTCGAAGAGCTCATTGAAAAGGCGCGGGCGGAAACGCTCACCGGCCGCGACGTCTCGGGCGGCACCTTCACCATCTCCAACCACGGCGTCTCCGGCTCGCTCTTCGCGGCGCCGATCATCATCAACCAGCCGCAATCGGCGATCCTCGGCGTCGGCAAGCTCGAAAAGCGCGTCGTCGTGCGCGAGGTCGCCGGCGCCGACTCGATCCAGATCCGGCCGATGGCCTATGTCTCGCTCACCATAGACCACCGCGTCGTCGACGGACACCAGACCAACGCCTGGCTCAGCCGCTTTGTCGAGCTGCTCGAAACCTGGCCGCTCGAATGAGCGCGTCCGCTTCTCCGCGCCCCAGGCTCCTCGAGCCCGGCGACGCCGCGCCCTGGTTCCGCGCGCCCGCGCTCGGCGGCTCGCCCAATTACGTGTTCGACACCGCCGCCGGGCGGCCGATCCTCATGCTCTTCTTCGGCACGGCGGGGCGGCCGGAGACCGCCGCCGCCCTCGCCGCCGTCCAGGCGAAGCGCGGCCTGTTCGACGACGAGAATGCCTGCTTCTTCGGCGTCAGCTGCGATCCGGCCGACGCCGCCGACGGCCGCATCGCGCAGCGGATCCCCGGCATCCGCTTCTTCCTCGATCACGAGCGCGCGGTCAGCCGCCTGTACGGCGCCGCGCCCGCGGAGCAGGCCGACCACTATTTCCCGCACTGGCTGCTGCTCGACCGGGCGATGCGCGTCGCCGGCCGCTTTCCGCTGGCGGCGGCGGCGGAGGCGATCGCGGCGCTGGAGACGCAGCGTTCGTCCGCCGCGGAGGCGGACTGGGCGCCGGTGGTGAAGGTGCCGAACGTGTTCGAGCCCGCCCTCTGCGCCGAGCTCGTCGCGCTCTACGAGGCGGGCGGCGGCACCGAATCCGGCTTCATGCGCGACATAGACGGCCAGACCCGGCTGATCGTCGATGAGTCGCACAAGCGACGCCGCGACCATGCCATCGACGACGCGGCGACCCAGAAGCGGCTGATCGCCCGGATCAACCGCCGCCTCGTGCCGATGGTGAAGCGCGCCTTCCAGTTCGAGCCGACCCGGATCGAGCGCCACATCGTCGCCTGCTACGAGGCGGGCGCCGGCCATTTCCGCCCGCACCGCGACAACACGACCAAGGGTACGGCCCACCGCCGCTTCGCCGTCACCATCAACCTCAACGACGGCTATGAGGGGGGCGACCTGCGCTTCCCCGAGTTCGGCCGCCGCACCTATCGCGCTCCGGTCGGCGGCGCGATCGTCTTCTCCTGCTCGCTCCTCCACGAGGCGACTCCGGTCACCGCCGGCCGCCGCTTCGCCTATCTCCCCTTCCTCTACGACGAGGCGGGCGCGAAGCTGCGCGAGGAGAACAACGCCTTCCTCGCCGAGGAGGTCGGCACCTACCGCCGCGCCTGATCGGCCTCCGCCTCCGCCCGCTGCCAGGGCCAGCGGCCCTCGAGCTCGACCTCGAGCGAGAAGCTGAGGAACGTGCGGATGAGGACGATGCCGGCGAGGATCGCGAGGCTGTCCAGCGTCGGATCGATCGCGACGGTGTGGACGATATCGGCGGCGACGAGGAATTCGAGGCCGAGCAGGATCGCCCGGCCGAGATCGGTCCGATATCTGGCGAACGGGTCGCGGTCGTCGCGGCGGCGGCGTATGCCCATGAAGTAGCGCACCGTCGCGACGGCCGCGCCGACGACGATCGCCGCCAGCCCCGCCGCTTCAAGGAGCCTGGTCACCCACTCGATCGCGATCCTCAGCCCCTCGTCCATCGCCGCGCCTCCTGTTCCGGGGGAGTAACGGCGAGGGACGGGACTGAGTTGCAGCGAGAGCCGTCATGCCGGACTTGATCCGGCATCCATGAACTCTGGCCTTGAGACTGGCCGCGGTCGCTTCGGTTCATGGACCCCGGATCAAGTCCGGGGTGACGACAGGTTGCTGCGGAAGTGCGGACAGTCACTAGTGACTGTCGCTGAGAGCCCAACGCGCCGTCATGCCGGACTTGATCCGGCATCCATGAACTCGGGCGTCGAGACTGGCCGCGGTCTCTTCGGTTCATGGACCCCGGATCAAGTCCGGGGTGACGATAGGTCGCTGCGCAAGGGGGGACAGTCACTAGTGACTGTCCCCCTATCTCAGCGGCCGCGCGCGGGCTCGACCAGGTCGATCTCGTAGAGGCGCGGCCAGTTCTTGCCGGTGACGAACAGCCGGTCGCCGGCGGCGTCGTACGCGACCCCGTTCAGGACATTGTCCTCGCCGCCGCCGCGATTCTCGCGGACGAGGGGCGCCAGGTCGATCCAGCCGGTGACGCGGCCGCTCGCCGGGTCGATCCGCGCGATCCGGCTGGTCATCCAGACATTGGCGAGGATCGCGCCGCGGACGAACTCGAGCTCGTTGAGGCTCGGCACCGGCTGGCCCGCCGAGGTCACCGTCACCCGGCGCACCTCGCGCATCGTCGCCGGATCGAGGAAGCGCAAAGTCGGCGTGCCGTCGCTCATGATGATGTGGCGGCCGTCCTGCGTCAGGCCCCAGCCTTCGTGCGAATAGCGGAAGGTGCCGGTCTGCCGGAAGCTGTCGCGGTCCCAGCGGAAGCCGACGCCGTCCTGCCAGGTGATCGAGAGAATCTCGTCGCCCCAGTTGACGCTCCCCTCGCCGAACAGGCCGGCCGGGATGTCGACCGAGCGGACGACGCGGCCGGTCTCGAGGTCGACCTCGCGGAGGGTCGAGGCGCCGACCAGGCCCGTGCTCTCGAACAGCTTGCCGTCGGCCCAGAACAGCCCCTGGGTGAAGGCGCCGGGATCATGCGGATAGCTCCGGACGACGCGGTGGCCGATCGCCGGCGGCTCCTCGCCCGCGGGCTGGGCGGGCTGCTGCTGCTGCGGCGCCGGCTGGGCGCAGCCGGTGAGGCTCAGCATCAGGAGGGCGGCGATCCGCATTGGGGCTCCTAGGGCCTGTTCATGGTGAGGAGGTCGTAGGTCGCGACCACCTCGTCCTTCTGGTTATAGACATAGACCGCCCAGCGCACCTCGCCTTTCTCTTCGTCGCGCACGCTCTTCGATTTGACAATGAGCTCCACCCGCATCGCGTCGCCCGGATAGAGCGGCGTCTGGAAGCGCAGATTCTCGAGGCCGGTATTGGCGAGCACCGGCCCCGGCGCCGGCTCGACGAACAGGCCGGCGGCGAAGGACAGGATGAGATAGCCGTGCGCCACCCGCCCTTCGAAGATCGGGCTCGCCTTGGCCGCTTCCTCGTCCATATGGGCGTAGAAGGTGTCGCCGGTGAAGTGGGCGAAATGCTCGATGTCCTCCAGCGTCACCGTCCGGCTCGCGGTCTTCAGCGTGTAGCCGATCTCGAGCTCCGAGATGCGCTTGCGGAAGGGGTGGACGTCGCCTTCCGGCTTCGCCGCGCCGGGGAGCCACTGCTTGACGATCGAGGAGAGCACGGCCGGCGAGCCCTGGAGGGCGGTGCGCTGCATATAATGGGTGACGCCGCGTACGCCGCCCATCTCCTCGCCGCCGCCGGCCCGGCCCGGGCCGCCATGGACGAGGACGGGGAGGGGCGAGCCGTGGCCGGTCGATTCCCTGGCGCTGGTGCGGTCGAGGATCAGCATCCGCCCGTGATAGGCGCCGGCGCCGAGCACGAACTCCTCGGCGGCGGCGGGATCGTTGGTGAACAGCGAGAGAGCGAGGCTTCCCATGCCGCGATTGGCGAGCGCCACCGCATCCTCGAGGTCGCGATAGGGCATGATCGTCGAGACCGGGCCGAACGGCTCGACGTCGTGCACGGCCGGCGAGCCCCAGGGATCGTCGGAGCGAAGCAGGATCGGCGAGATGAAGAAGCCGCTGCCGTCGACGGGGGAGACGCCCGGATCGCCCGAGACGATGCGGGCCGACTTCGCCAGCTCCGCCACCGCCTCGCGCACCGAGGCGAGCTGGGCGCGGCTCGCGAGCGCGCCCATGGTGACGCCTTCGTCGCGCGGATTGCCGATCCGGACCTTGCCGAGCCGCTGGCGCAGCGCCTCCTCGAGCGCGTCGATATGCTGGGCGGGCGCCATCGCCCGGCGGATGGCGGTGCATTTCTGCCCGGCCTTCACCGTCATCTCGCGCGCGACTTCCTTGACGAACAGGTCGAACTCCGGCGTCCCCGGCGCCGCGTCCGGGCCGAGGACGGAGGCGTTCAAGCTGTCCCGCTCGGCGATGAAGCGCACGCTCTCGCGGGCGATCACAGGGTGGGTCTGGAGCTTCATCGCCGTCTGCGCGGAGCCGGTGAAGCTCACCACGTCCTGCAGCGTCAGATGGTCGAACAGGTCGCCGGTCCCGCCCATGATCAGCTGCAGCGCGCCGGGCGGCAGCACGTTCGCCTCGATCATGATCCGGAAGGCGGCTTCGGCGAGATAGCCGGTCGCCGAGGCCGGCTTCACGATCGCGGGGACGCCGGCGAGGATCGTCGGCCCGAGCTTCTCCAGCATCCCCCAGACCGGGAAGTTGAAGGCGTTGATGTGGACGGCGGCGCCCTGAAGAGAATTGTAGACGTGCTGGCCGACGAAGCTGCCGCCCTTGGACAGCGGCTCCATGTTGCCGTCGATCAGGATGCGGCCGTTGGGCAGCTCGCGCCGGCCCTTCGACGAGAAGGAGAAGAGGGTGCCGGCTCCGCCCTCGATGTCGATCCAGCCGTCGGTCCGGGTCGCGCCGGTCTCGTAGCTCAATTCGTAAAGCTCGTCCTTCCTCGCCATGATCGCGTTGGCGAGGTCCTTCAGCATCCAGGCGCGCTCGTGGAAGGTGAGCCGCCGGAGCGCCGGCCCGCCGACCTTGCGGGCATGATCGAGCATGGCGCGGAAATCGAGGCCGGCGGAGCCGGTGAGCGCGACCGGCTCCCCGGTGACCGCGCTCTCCACCTCCGCGAGCGAGCCGTCCCCCGCGACCCAGCGGTCCTGTGCGAAATTCAAAAGCTTCAGCGTTTTCATACCCACTCCGTTCGGGCTGAGCTTGTCGAAGCCCTGTACTTCTTCTTGTCGCGCGAAACCAAGGGCAGGCCTTCGACAAGCTCAGGCCGAACGGGGGAGGGGGTCACCGCCCCGTAAACCGCGGCGCGCGCTTCTCCATGAAGGCCGCCACGCCCTCGCGATAGTCGTCGCTGTAGCCCAACTCGCGCATCGCATCGCGCTGCAGGACCAGCTCCTCGCCGAGCGAATGCTCCCAGCTCTCGCGGATCATCTTCTTGATCCGAGCGAGCCCGAGCGTCGGCGCGGCCGCGAACTTCGCGGCGAGCGCGTCCACTTCCTCGTCCAGCCTCTCGTCCTCCACGGCCTTCCAGATCAGCCCCCATTCCGCGGCCTTCTCGGCCGGCAGCGGCTCGGCGGTCAGCGCGAGGCCGAGCGCCCGCGCCTGGCCGACCAGCCGGGGGAGGACCCAGGTCCCGCCGCTGTCCGGGATGAGCCCGATCGAGGCGAAGGACTGGATGAACTTCGCCGATTTCGCGGCGACGACGATGTCGCAGGCGAGCGCGATGTTCGCGCCTGCGCCGGCGGCGACGCCGTTCACCCGCGCGATGACGGGGAAGGGCAGGCTCGTCAGCGTCCGGACCAGCGGATTGTAGCGAAGCTCCACCGACTCGCCGAGGTCCACCGCCTCGCCCGGCGCGACGGCGCGGTCGCCCAGGTCCTGCCCGGCGCAGAAGCCGCGGCCGGCACCGGTCAGCACGAGGACGCGCGCGCCGTCCAGCTGCGACAGCGCGTCGGCCACTTCCTCGTGCATCTGCACGGTGAAGGAATTGAGCCTGTCCGGCCGGTTTAAAGTGAGGCGGGCGATCCCGCCCTCGAGCTTGAACTCGATCGTCTCGTAAGCCATGGGCGCGCTCTAGAGCAGACTCGCATGAGAGAGAACCCGCTCATCCTGAGGAGGAACCGAGGTGCTTCGAGACGGCATTTCGCCAGGCTCAATGCCTCCTCAGGATGAGCGGAATCAATCGCTCATCCTGAGGAGCGGCTGAGCTCGTCGAAGACGCGTCACGAAGGACGTTCGCCGGATTGGAACAAGACATGACCCAAGCCTTCATCTGCGACGCGGTGCGCACCCCGATCGGCCGCTATGGCGGCGCGCTCGCCCACATCCGCGCCGACGATCTCGCCGCCGTCCCGATCAGGGCGCTGATCGACCGCAACCCCGGCGTGGACTGGAACGAGCTCGACGACATCATCCTCGGCTGCGCCAACCAGGCCGGCGAGGACAACAGGAACCTCGCCCGGATGGCGGGGCTGCTCGCCGGGCTTCCCGACAAGTCCGGCGGCGTCACCCTCAACCGCCTCTGCGGCTCGGGCATGGACGCGGTGACGATGGCGGCGCGGGTGATCAGGGGCTCGGAGGCGGACATGGTGATCGCCGGCGGCTCCGAAAGCATGAGCCGCGCGCCCTTCGTCATGGCCAAGGCGACCAGCGCCTTCGATCGCAATGCCGAGATGTACGACACCACGATCGGCTGGCGCTTCGTCAACCCGAAGATGAAGCATGCCTATGGCGACGACACGATGCCGTCGACGGCCGAGAACGTCGCGCAGGAATGGCAGGTCAGCCGCGAGGACCAGGACGCCTTTGCCGTGCGCAGCCAGGACAAGGCGGCCGCTGCGCAGGAGAACGGCCGCTTCGCCGCGGAGATCGTCCCGGTCGAGATCCCGCAGCGCAAGGGCGAGCCGACGGTCGTCGACCGCGACGAGCATCCGAGGAAGACCAGCGTCGAGGCGCTGGCGAAGCTGAAGCCGATCGTCCGCCCGGACGGCACCGTCACCGCCGGCAACGCGTCCGGCGTCAACGATGGCGCGGCGGCGATGATCGTCGCGTCCGAGGAAGCGGCGAAGCGCAACGGGCTCACCCCCCGCGCCCGGATCGTCGGCGGCGCGGTTGCCGGCGTGCCGCCGCGGATCATGGGCATCGGCCCGGCGCCCGCCTCGCAGAAGCTGCTCGCCCGGCTCGGGCTCGGCATCGCCGACATGGACGTGATCGAGATCAACGAGGCGTTCGCCGCCCAGGCGCTGCCCGTCCTGCGCGAGCTCGGCCTCCCCGACGATGCAAGCCACGTGAACCCCAACGGCGGCGCGATCGCGCTCGGGCACCCGCTCGGCATGTCCGGCGCGCGTCTCGCCATGACCGCCGCCGAGGAGCTCCACCGCCGAGGCGGCCGCTACGCGCTCTGCGCCATGTGCATCGGCGTCGGCCAGGGGATCGCGCTCGTCATCGAGCGGGTCTGATCCGGCTCCCTCGCGGCCATTAGCTCTTTCGCGGCCAACGTACCTGTTCGGCACAGCCGATTTCCGGCGCTTGCGGCGGCGGCTCCAAGCGCTGATCGCAGCGTTGCGGGCGGATCGGAGGCTCGACGAACATGGTTGCAAGGCTCGGTATCAAGCTCAAGGCGACGCGGCGCCTCATCCTGCTCGGCGCCGCCGTGCTGACGATGATGCAGGGGCTTTCCGCCCCGCTCGCGGCGCAGCAGGCGCAGGCGCCGGCGCGCACCGCCGCTTTGCCGGCGCATCCGGCGCGGCCGAGCGAGGTCGCGACCGTGCGGGTGGTGAGCGAGCTGGCGATCGACCGCTGGCTGAGGCCCGGCGAGTTCGCCTGGAACGCCGAAGGCGTCACCGGCGGCGAGACGGTCATCGTCGTCAACATCCGCGCCCGCGTGCTCTCCGTCTATCGCGGCGGCATCGAGATCGGCCGCTCCAGCATCATCTACGGTGCCGACAACAAGCCGACGCCGCACGGCACCTTCACGATCCTCGAGCGCCGCGCCGACCATGTCTCGAACCTCTACGATGCGCCGATGCCGCACATGCTTCGCCTCACCTGGGACGGCGTCGCCATCCACGGCTCGCCGGCGCTCGCCGACGATCTCGCCACCCGCGGCTGCGTCGGCCTTCCCCGCGAGTTCGCGCAGCTGCTCTTCTCGGTGACCCGGGTCGGCGACCGCGTCGTCGTCTGGAGCGGCGAAGCCACCGCCTGAGCGCCTCTCTCGTCATCGAGCGGGTATGAGCCTATAGGAGGGCGAATGGAGAGCATCTGGCTGACGCACGCCAAGCGGCTGCAGGCGATCGCCTCGACCGGCCTCCATTTCGCCAGGGACGAGCATGACCGCGAGCGCTACGCCGAGGTCGCTGGGATCGCCAACGCCATGCTGGCCGCGCTCGCCGACGTGCCGGTGGAGCGGATCGCCGGCCTCGTCTCCGATTTCGCGCAGGGCTATGCGACGCCGAAGGTGGACGTGCGCGGCGCGCTGATCGAGGACGACCGCATCCTCCTCGTCCGGGAGCGCAGCGATGGCCGCTGGACGCTTCCGGGCGGCTTCGCCGACGTCGGCCTGTCGCCGGCGCGCAATGTCGAGAAGGAGATCCTGGAGGAGGCCGGCCTCGCGGTCTCGGCCCGTGCCCTCTACGGCGTCCGCCACAAGGCGAAGCGCGACTACGAGCCCGACGCGCGCGATTTCTACAAGCTCTTCTTCCTGTGCGAACGGCGGGACGCTTCCCCGCCCTGCGCCGGCGCCGAGACCTGCGACGCGCGCTTCTTCCCGCGCGGGCGCCTTCCCGAGCTGTCGCGGGCCCGGGTGCTGGAGAGCGACATCGAAGCCGCCTTCGCCTTCCATCGCGGCGAGTTGCAGGCGGCTGCATTCGACTGAGCGGAGCGCCTGCCGCTGGCGCGGGTTCCTTGACTCCTCGCCACGGTTCGTGCTATGTTCTCCTCTGCCGAGGAGGATGTGTCGTCACGAGGCTGCAGGCTCCGACAAATCGATTCCGTCGATCTATCCGGCCGTTTCGATTGAAAGGATTTTTTCTGCAGCCGAACCTTCCGAACCTTCCGCGGTTTCCGCTGCCCGCCACCGAAGGGGCGGCTCGCGCGTTGATTGATGGGAAGGGCGCCCCCTGCTAGGCGGCGGCCGAGGAGAAGCGCATGTATACGACGGAGCTCCAGAAGACCGCCCGGGTCGCCTCGACCGAGGACCCCGAGAGGCTCGCCGCCTTCGAGGCGCGCGTCGCCGCGGACGAGTTCATCGAACCCAAGGACTGGATGCCCGAAGCCTATCGCCGCACCCTCACGCGCCAGATCTCCCAGCACGCGCATTCGGAGATCGTCGGCATGCTCCCCGAGGGGAACTGGATCGGCCGCGCGCCCTCGCTCCGGCGCAAGGCGATCCTCCTCGCGAAGGTCCAGGACGAGGCGGGGCACGGCCTCTATCTCTACAGCGCCGCGGAGACGCTGGGGACGAGCCGCGAGGAGATGATCGAGGCGCTGCACTCGGGGAAGGCCAAATACTCGACCATCTTCAACTATCCGACGCTGACCTGGGCGGACATCGGCGCGATCGGCTGGCTGGTCGACGGCGCCGCGATCATGAACCAGGTGCCGCTCCAGCGCACCTCCTACGGCCCCTAGGCCCGCGCCATGGTCCGCGTGTGCAAGGAGGAGAGCTTCCACCAGCGCCAGGGCTACGAGATCTCGATGGCGCTGATGGCCGGCAATGCCGAGCAGAAGCGGATGATGCAGGACGCGTTCGACCGCTGGTGGTGGCCTTCCCTGATGATGTTCGGCCCGCCGGACGAGAATTCGCCCAACACCGCCCAGTCGATGCGCTGGAAGATCAAGCGCGAGACAAACGACGAGCTCCGCCAGAAGTTCGTCGACATCACCGTCCCCCAGGCCGAGGCGATCGGCCTCACCGTCCCCGATCCGGCCCTGAAGTGGAACGAGGAGCGCGGCCATTACGATTTCGGCGAGATCGATTGGGAGGAATTCTACGCCGTCGTCCGCGGCGAAGGCCCGGTCGCGAAGGAGCGGATGAAGGCGCGGCGCGATGCCTGGGAGGGCAATGCCTGGGTCCGCGAAGCCGCCGCGGCGTTCGCCGAGAAGCGCGCGCGGAAGCAGGAGGCGGCGTGATGGTCCTTCGGGCGCAAAGCTCCTCCCCGGAACGGGGAGGGGGACCATGCGAAGCATGGTGGAGGGGGCCCACGTCTCCACGCTCGCTGCGCTCGCACCCCTCCACCGCACTGCGAGCGGTCCCCCTCCCCGTTTCGGGGAGGAACTGGTGACCGACTGGCCGCTGTGGGAGGTCTTCGTGCGCTCGAAGGGCGGGCTCTCGCACCGCCATGTCGGCTCGGTCCACGCGCCAGACCCCGAGATCGCGCTGCGCCACGCCCGCGACACCTATACCCGGCGGATGGAAGGGGTGAGTCTCTGGGTCGTCCCCTCGGCCCGGATCGTCGCCTCCGACCCTTCGGACGACGCGCAGATGTTCGATCCCGCCGCCGACAAGGTCTACCGCCACCCGACCTTCTACAACATCCCGGACGGCGTGAAGCACATATGAGGGGTGCTGTGGCTCAACACGGCGGCAATGCACCGCACCCGTTCGGGCTGAGCTTGTCGAAGCCCTGTCCTTCTTCTGGCTTCGTGAAGAAGGGAAGGGCAGGCCTTCGACAAGCTCAGGCCGAACGGAGCGGGGTTTGCAGTCCTCACCCTTTCACCGGACGCCGCTGATGCCCTCTCTCCCCCCGATCCGCCCGGAAGACGAAGCCCGCGCCGCGAAGGCGCCGAACCACGGCGCCTTCGACGCGCCCACCGCCGAGCACCAGCGTGCCCTGTTCGACTTCCTGCTGCGCCTCGGCGACGACAGCCTGATCCTCGGCCAGCGCCTCTCCGAATGGTGTGGCCACGCGCCGTCGGTCGAAGTCGACCTCAGCCTCGCCAACATCGCCCTCGACCTCGTCGGCCAGGCGACCCTGTTCCTGAACTATGCCGGCGAAGTCGAGGGGGCGGGGCGGGACGGCGATGCGCTCGCCTTCCGGCGCGACGTGCTCGACTTCAGGAACTGCCTGCTCGTCGAGCAGCCGAACGGCGACTTCGCCCAGACGATGGCCCGCCAGTTCCTGTTCTCGACGTGGCAGAAGCTGCTCTTCGAGCGCCTGTCCGCCTCGCGCGACGAGACCGTCGCGGCGATCGCCGCCAAGGCGGTGAAGGAGGTCACCTATCACCAGGAGCTCGCCGCCGAGTGGGTGGTCCGGCTCGGCGACGGCACCGAGGAGAGCCGGCGGCGGATGATCGCCGGGCTGGACTGGATGTGGCGCTTCGTCCCCGAGCTGTTCGACATCGACCGCGTCACTGGCGAGGTCGCCGCCCGCGGCATCGGCGCCGACGTGACGCTGTTCCGCGAGGACTATGACCGGATCGTGCGCTCCGTGTTGGCCGAAGCGACGCTCGAGCCGCCCGCCGACCAGCGCCCGATCCTCGGCGGCCGCCGAGGCCACCATTCGGAGCATCTCGGCCACCTCCTGTGCACCATGCAGTTCCTCCCCCGCACCTATCCGGACGCGGTCTGGTGAGAGGGGCGCTCCTGCAGGACGATCCATTCCCCTCCCGCCTGCGGGAGGGGACGAGCCGCGAAGCGGCGACAGGGGAGGGGCTGTCTTCGATCAGGTCGGAGGTTTCGGAACAGGCCCTCCCCCGGCCCCTCCCGCAAGCGGGAGGGGGGATTTGGCAAGTCCTCGCCTCGGTCCCCGACCCGGAAATCCCCGTCGTCTCGGTGGTCGACCTCGGTATCGTCCGCTCGGTGGAAGCGGATCGTGTCATCATCACCCCCACCTATACCGGCTGCCCCGCCG
>DASWMB010000275.1:0-4635 GCA_036399955.1 Allosphingosinicella sp.
CTAGAGGCGGGACTGAAGGGGGATGACATGACTCTCAATCGGATGAGCGCGCTGTGGGCGCGCACGGCTCTGCTCTGGTTTCTCGCGACCATGGGCTTCGGCATGTATCTCGGCATGACGCAGCAGTTCGGCATGTCCTCGCCGCACGCCCATATGGGGCTCCTCGGCTGGGTCTCCTCGGCCCTGTTCGCCTTCCTCTATTCCTTCTGCGGCGCCGGCGAGGACCTGCCGAAGCTCGGGACGGCGCACTGGGCGATCCACAATCTCGGAGTCGCGACGATGGTCGTCTCGCTCTTCCTGACGCTGCAGGGGAGGGACATGGGCCCGTTCATCGCGCTCGGCGGCCTGATCGTCATCCTCGGCACCCTGTGGCTCGCGCTGGCGCTCTGGCCGCGGCTGAGGGTGCGCTAGCGGCCGCCCGCGCAGAGCGGATCGCCGACCAGGTCCTGGGCGCGCATCGCGTCCCCGGCGTTGCCGCCGGTCTTGTCGAAGGCGGCGCCGGCGAGCCGGGCGCCGCGGCTGCAATAATAAGCGCAGCCGGGCGCGAGCGAGGGCGGGAAGGAGACCCGCGTGCCCTCGATCCGCGCCTCGATCGTGCAGGCCTCGTCGCCGGCCATGGTGAGGCGCAGGACATTGCCCTGGCGCACCGCCGAGCCGGAGCCGCTGCAGCCCTCCGAACCCGCGCCCCACACGACGAGGCCGAAGCGGGTGTCGCCGGCGGAGCGATCGACCATGCACATCTGGTTGCGCTGCGCCGCCGCCGGGCCTTCGTAGAGGCCGGTGAGGCTCGCCGTCTGCACCGCCTGCGCCGGCGTCGAGGGTGAGGCGGCCTGGCCGGAAGCGGGCGCGGCGGAATTGGGCGCGCCGTTGTTGTTGAGGCTGTCCTGCGCGCCGCAGGCGGCCGCCAGAAGGGGCAACAGGAGGAGCGCCTTCCTCATCACGCCGGCACAACAAGCGGCGGCCAGCAAAGGTTCAGGCGCGGCTTGTCAGAGGGGTTTCCATCCCCATC
Source organism: Allosphingosinicella sp. (assembly GCA_036399955.1). GTDB lineage: Bacteria > Pseudomonadota > Alphaproteobacteria > Sphingomonadales > Sphingomonadaceae > Allosphingosinicella. Next base: position 1,010 of record DASWMB010000275.1, read on the forward strand.
TCATCCACATCAAAATTCCGGCATCGGGGCGACAATCAGGCGCCGCCGCCTTAGAGGTGGCGGAGGCGAAGGCACAGCGACGGGGCGAGTCTGGATATGCTGACGACCAATCCCTTCGACTCGGATCTCGACGGGGACAAGCTGCGCGAGGAATGCGGCGTGTTCGGCCTGTGGGGCGCGGACACCGCCTCGGCGATCGTCGCTTTGGGCCTCCACGCCCTCCAGCATCGCGGCCAGGAAGCGGCCGGCATCACCAGCTGGGACGGGCGCACCTTCCACAGCCATCGCGGCATGGGCCACGTCGCCGCCAATTTCGGCAACGACGAGGTGATCCGCCGGCTTTCGGGCGGCGCCGCGATCGGCCATGTCCGCTACTCGACCGCGGGCGAGACGGCGCTGCGCAACGTCCAACCGCTCTTCGCGGAGCTCAGCTCCGGCGGCTTCGCGGTCGCTCATAACGGCAACATCTCGAACGCGCTGCGCCTGCGCCGCGAGCTCAACCGCCGCGGCTCGATCTTCCAGTCGACCTCCGACACCGAGGTCATCATCCACCTCGTCGCGACCTCGAGCTACCGGACCCTGCTCGACCGCTTCATCGACGCGCTGAAACAGGTCGAGGGCGCGTACAGCCTGGTCTGCCTCACCGCCGAAGGGATGATCGCCTGCCGCGACCCGCTCGGCATCCGGCCGCTGGTCATGGGGCGCCTCGGCGACGCCTATATCTTCGCGTCGGAGACGGTGGCGCTCGACGTCGTCGGCGCGACCTATATCCGCACCGTCGAGCCGGGCGAGATCGTCATCGTCTCGGAGCATGGCGTGCGCTCGCACCGGCCGTTCGGCAGCGTCAGGGCGCGGCCGTGCATCTTCGAGCATATCTATTTCTCGCGGCCCGACAGCGTCCTCGACGGCGCGTCCGTCTACAGCGTGCGGAAGGCGATCGGCGCCGAGCTCGCGCGCGAGAACCCGATCGATGCGGACTTCGTCGTGCCGGTCCCGGATTCGGGGGTGCCCGCCGCGATCGGCTACGCGCAGGAGAGCGGCATCCCGTTCGAGCTCGGCATCATCCGCTCGCATTATGTCGGCCGCACCTTCATCCAGCCGTCCGACCAGGTCCGCCACCTCGGTGTGAAGCTCAAGCACAATGCCAACAGCGCCCTCATTCAGGGCAAGCGCCTTGTCCTCATCGACGATTCGATCGTGCGCGGCACGACGTCGCTCAAGATCGTCCAGATGCTGCGGGAGGCGGGCGCGCGCGAGGTCCACATGCGGATCGCGAGCCCGCCGACGCGGCACAGCTGCTTCTACGGCGTCGACACGCCGCGCCGGGAGAAGCTGCTCGCCGCCCAGATGAGCGTCGCCGAGATGAACGGCTACATCAAGGCCGACAGCCTCGCCTTCGTCTCGGTCGACGGCCTCTATCGGGCCCTCGGCGAGGAAGTGCGCGACGCCGAGCAGCCGCAGCATTGCGACGCCTGCTTCACCGGCGACTATCCGACCCGCCTCACCGACCATGAGGATGCCGAGCCGGTCGACCAGCTCGCCCTCCACGGCGAGCGCTACGCCTAGCCAAGCGCCGCGCGCGCTCCTAGTGCACCGCATCGAGAGCCGTTCGTCCCGAGCGAAGTCGAGGGGCGCGTCTCAGGAAGCGGTGCAACGCCCCTCGACTACGCTCGGGACGAACGAAGGTGGGCATGTCTGAGAAATTCCTCGAAGGGCGCCTAGCGCTCGTCACCGGCGCGAGCCGGGGCATCGGCGCCGCGACCGCGGAGGCGCTGGGCGGCGCGGGCGCGCATGTCGTGCTGACCGCGCGCACGGCCGAGGGCCTGGAGCAGATCGAGGAGCGGATCCACGCCGCGGGCGGCAGCGCGACGATCGCGCCTCTGGACCTCACCGACGGCGACAGCATCGCGCGCCTCGCGGCCGCTGTCGGCTCGCGCTGGGACGCGCTCGACGTGCTGGTGCTGAACGCCGCGACGCTCGGCAGCCTCGCGGCGGTGCCGGCGATCGACGGCAAGGAGTTCAACCGAGTGCTGACCCTCAACGTCCTCGCCCAGCAGGCGATGATCGCCGCGTTCGATCCGATGCTGAGGCGAAGCACGGACGCGACCCTCCTTGCCGTCACCTCCTCGGTTGGGCGCAACCCGCGCGCCTATTGGGGAGCCTACGGAGCCTCCAAGGCTGCGCTCGAGGCGCTCGTGCTGAGCTATGCCGACGAGGTCCGCAACGCGTCGGCGATCCGCTGCGCCATCGTGGACCCCGGCGCCACCGCCACAATCATGCGCGCCCGCGCCTTCCCGGGCGAAGACCCGGCGACGCTGAAGCCGCCGGGCGCGGTGGCGGAGGCTATCGTGGCGATGCTGAGAGGCGGCTTCGAAAGCGGCCACCGGCTCGAGGTCGCACGCTAGCGGGGCTTCCGCTTCCCGAGCAGCGCCCGATAGATCGAGAGGTTGAACGCCGCGCCGGTAATGCCGGTATGCTCGGTCGGCACCCGCGTCTCGTCCGGTATGCCGAGCGCCGCGGCGAGGCTGGTTCCGCTCATCTGCCGCCAGCCCTGCGCCCAGGCCATGGAGGGGATGTCGAGCACCTGATAATGGTACATGTCGCGCCACTCGCGCCCTTGGCGGCGAAGCATCGCGCTGAGGAAGGCTTGGTCGAACCAGACATTGTAGGCGGTGAATAGAACCGTCCGCTCCCTGCGCATCTCGTCGTGGAAGGCGCGGATCCTGCGCGCGGCCTCGGCCTCGCCGACCGCACCCTCGCGCCGCCACAGAGCCGGATCGAAGCCGTTGACCGCGCGGGCGCCCGCATCGATCCTCTCAGGGTGCGGCGGCATGATCCGCAGGTCGAGCCGGCCGATCTCGCCGCCCTCGAGATCGGTGTAGATCATGCCGATCGAGATCATCTCGTGGAATGCGGGATCGAGGCCCGTGGTCTCGATGTCGACATGGGCAAGGACGTAGCGCTCCGGCGCGAGGTCCGGCGAGGCGCCCGGCGCCTGTGCCACCGCCGCCGTCGCGAAAGCGAGCGACGCCAGAAGAAGGAGCGTCGCACGCACGAACGGGCTCAAATGCATCAGTGCCGCTCCTTGACGCTGGTGAAGCGGATGGCGGGCCATTCCTGCTGGTAGCGGCCGAGCTCCCAGGCGTTGCGCATCATCAGCACCGGATCGCCGTCGCCGTCCTCCGCCATGGACGAGCGGATCGTCTCCTGGAGGCGCTTGAGCTCCGCGGGATCGTCGGCGCCGACCCAGCGGGCGACTTCGTAGGGCGAGGGTTCGAAACCGAGCTTGAGGCCGTATTCCGCCTCCATCCGCGTCGCGAGCACGTCGAGCTGCAGCGCGCCGACCACGCCGACGATCCAGTTCGACCCGATCGCCGGTTTGAAGATGCGGATGACGCCTTCCTCGGCGAGGTCCTCGAGTCCCTTGCGCATCTGCTTCGATTTCATCGGGTCATCGAGCCGGACGCGGCGCAGGATCTCGGGAGCGAAATCCGGCAGGCCGGTGAAGGCGACGTCGCCGCGCTCGGAGAGCGTGTCGCCGACCCTCAGGGTCCCGTGATTGGGGATGCCGACGATGTCGCCCGGCCGCGCGAGCTCGGCAAGCTCGCGGTCGCGGGCGAAGAAGG
>DASWMB010000276.1:0-5333 GCA_036399955.1 Allosphingosinicella sp.
GACGCGCCCGTTGGTGAGCTTCATGCCCCGCTTCAGCGAGCCCGAGCAGACGCGCATGAAGGCAACGCGGTCGCGGTGGTTCGGGTCCATGTTCGCCTGGACCTTGAAGATGAAGCCGGAGCAGCGCGGCTCGTCCGGAGCGACCGCGCCGCCGCGGGCCGGCTGAGCGCCCGGAGGCGGCGCGAAGCGGCCGAGGCCGTCGAGCAGGGCGTCGACTCCGAACTGGCGCAGCGCCGAGCCGAAGAAGACCGGCGTCAGGTCGCCGTTTCGGAAGGCGGCCAGGTCCCATTCCGGATAGGCCATGGCGGCGAGCTCCGCTTCCTCGCGCAGCCGCTCGACCGCGTCCGCCGGAAGCGCCGCCTCGAGCGCCGGATCGTCGAGGCCGTCGACGGCGACGACCCGCCCCGGTGCGGTTCCGTCCGAGCGGTCGGCAAGGAGGAGGCGGCCGCCGGCCATGTCGTAGAGGCCGTGGAAGAGGCCGCCCATGCCGACCGGCCAGTTCATCGGCGAGACATCGAGCTGTAGCGTCTCGGCGACCTCGTCGAGGAGGTTGAAAGGGGACAGACCCTCGCGGTCGACCTTGTTGATGAAGGTGACGATCGGGATGTTGCGGAGGCGGCAGACCTCGAAAAGCTTCCGCGTCTGCGCCTCGATGCCCTTGGCGGCGTCGATCACCATGATCGCGCTGTCGACCGCGGTGAGCGTCCGGTAGGTGTCTTCCGAAAAGTCCTGGTGGCCCGGCGTGTCGAGCAGGTTGAACAGGATATTGTCCTTCTCGAAGGTCATCACCGAGGAGGTGACCGAGATGCCGCGCTGCTGCTCGATCGCCATCCAGTCGGAGCGGGCGCGGCGGCGGTCGCCGCGGGCGCGGACTTCGCCCGCCTCGTGGATCGCTCCGGCGGAATAGAGGAGCTTCTCGGTCAGCGTCGTCTTGCCGGCGTCCGGATGCGAGATGATCGCGAACGTCCTCCGCTCGGCGTGGAGCAGGGTCTCGTCGGCACGGGAGAGGGCGGTGGCGGTCATTAAATGCTCCGTGGCGCGCGGCCAGCTGGAGCCGCGCGCCGTCAGATCGAGGTTCGGGAATGCGACACCGCCCATAAGCCAGAGCGAAGCGTCTGTGTAGGGGGCTCGCCGCGCTTACCAGTCGAGCGGCTCCACGCGGAGCGGCTTTCCGGCGAGCAGCCTCCCCATCGCTTCGCGCAGATCCGGCTCGGGCTCGCGCTCGGCCGCCGCGCGGATCAGCGCTTCCGCGTCCGGAGGCCATGAGGCGCGCCCCCATTGCTCGAGCGCCCGCAGGGTCATGTTGCGCAGTCGCCCGGTGCGCCCGTTGAGCCCGGTGCGCAGAAAGTCCCAACCGGAGCCCGGGAAGCGGCCGAGGTCCTGAACGATGAAGTCGACCGCGGTGTCGTCCTCATATTCGAGGCCCAGCCCGAACCTTGCCTGCGGGCCGGAGCCGACTTTGGCGAGATCGATCCGCTCGCGCGCGAGGGCGAGCACCTGCTCGATCCGATCGCGGCTGTCGGTCTGCATCAAGTGATACCACTGGTCGTCGCCGGGCGCACGGGATCGCCGCTGGCGCTCGAGTCGCGCCGGCCACACGTCGATGCCGAGCAGGTCGCCCGCCGCGGCCGCATCCCAGAAGGCCCGGGACTCGTCGGCGGAGAGACCCGCGGCGATCAACTCGTGCCAGGCCCCCCGCCCGAGATACTCGCCCGCCCCGGTGCGGACCTGCCATCGAGTCTCGGCAGGCCACTCCGCCGCGCCGTCTCGAGCGGTCCCGTGCTCGACGAAGGCGCGCAGAGCGTCGACGGCGAACAGCCGCTCCAGGCCGAGCCGCTCGCTTCGGCGGAGATGCTCGAGGAAGAGCAGGGAGGCTTCGGCGCCGTCATCATAGTCGCGCAGGTCCTCCGCCGGGCCGCCGCGCGCAAGCGCGCGCATCAGCTCGGCGAGCCGGTCGAGCCGTTCCTCCTCCAGTTCCGGCTCGCGAAGGGCTCCGATAAGGTCCCCGTGGACGGCGCAGAACCATGCGACCTCCTCGGCCAGGATGCCGTTGCGGTGGCCTTCGAGCAGCAGCCATTCGCGGATGTCGCTCCGCTCGGTCCCGGCCAGCAGGTATAGCGAACGGATCCGCCCCCATCCGAACGTCGTCCGCGCCAGCTGCCAGATGTCCTCCTGCGGATCGGGCGAGACGCCGCCGAGCGCGAGCGCGGCGTAGACGGTGAGCTCCTCGTAGCGGCCGAGCGTCATCAACAGGTCGCGGTCCTCGGGGCTGCCGAACAGGCCGAGCAGCGCAGCGGCGAGCTTCACGGCATTCTCGTCCCGCCCCTCGCGGGCGATCCGGCGAGCCACTGCTGCCGCGCCGGCAGGATCGAGGCCGGCCGCGCTCGCGGCCTCGAGGAACCCATCCACGACCTCGATCACCTCCGCTTCGCCGGCGAGCCGGTAGAAAGCGGCGAACGTCGCCCCGCCGGGCCGCCTCACGGCCGCGCCGAACGCGCGCAGCAGCGTTCGCACGCTCGGCGCGCGCGCGTCCTCCCCGCCGCCGCCCATCACCGAATCGAGCATGCCCGGGGCGAAGCGCAGCTCGTCCTCGCCGGCCGGTTCGCGCTCCAGCTCGGCGGGTCCTTGGGGATCGCGGGCGATTGCCGCTTGGATCCGGTCCAGGAGCGGCGGCTCGTCCGGGTTCCAGGGGAGCTCGGCGCCCGTCCCCGCCGCGTGGCCCGCGCGGCCGAAGAAGCCAGTGAGCTTGCGGATCATCGCGACGCTCTCGCCGATCCGGCGCCGAGTGGCAATGCGCTGCTTTTTGGTCCGTTTCGGCGCGAAGCTTGCGCGCGCCGCGGTCGCCGGCAAGGCTGCCTCGGGTGGACGCTCCCGCTGTCTTCGCCCGCGCGGCTCTGCGCACGGTCGTCGACTTCGCGCTGCCGCCGCGCTGTCCCGGCTGCGGGTCGATCGTGCAGGAGGAGCACAGCTTCTGCCTCGATTGCTGGTCCTCGCTCGTCTTCCTCGGCGAGCCCTGCTGCGCGCGCTGCGGCCTGCCGTTCGAGCATGACGGCGGCGGCGAGGCGGAGTGCGGCGCCTGCCTCGCCGACGCGCCGGCCTTCGATCGCGCGCGGGCGGCGGTCGCTTATGGCGAGATCCCGAGGAAGGTGGCGCTGAAGCTCAAATATGGCGGCAGGCCGGGCGTCGCCGAGACGATGGCGCGGCTGATGGCCCGGCACCTCGCGTCGTTCGGTGAAGGCGCGCTGCTGGCGCCGGTGCCGCTCCACCGCTGGCGGATCTGGAAGCGCGGCTACAACCAGGCGGCGCTGATCGCCCTGGCGCTGGCGAAGCGCAGCGGCGCGGCGGCGAGGCTCGACCTCCTCGAGCGGACCAGGGCGACGCCCTATCTGCGCGGCATGGGCCCGCGCGAGCGGGCGCTGACCGTGCGCGGCGCCTTTCGTGTCGCGGAGCGGCACCGCGGCGAGGTCGAGGGGCGTGCGGTAGTGCTCGTCGACGACGTCTTCACCAGCGGCGCCACCGCCGGCGCCTGCGCGCGGGCGCTGAAGAAGGCAGGGGCGAAGCGGGTCGGCCTGCTGAGCTGGGCGCGGGTGGTGCGCGGCGGCCACTGGTGACCGCAGCCTTGGTCTCGCCCGGCGGTTGACATCGCGGTGACCGGTGCGCACCTCGGGCATCGCCAGCGCCGGAGCGCGTCCCGAGGAGCGAGAAGACCATGGCCCGCGTCGAGATCTACACGAAATTCATGTGCCCCTATTGCGCGCGGGCGAAGCGGCTCCTCGATGCGAAGGGCGTCGACTATGAGGAAACCGAGATCAGCATGGGCGGCGCCAAGCGCGAGGAGATGATCCAGCGCGCCAATGGCCGAACCACCGTGCCGCAGATCTTCATCGACGGCCGCCATGTCGGCGGCTCGGACGACCTCGCCGAGCTCGACCGGAGCGGCCAGCTCGATCCCCTGCTCCAGGCCGGATGAAGGTCGCCCTCTACCAGGCGCGCAGCGGCATCGAGCCCGAGGCCAATGCCGCCGAGCTGAGCCGCGCCGTGCGGGAGGCGAAGTCCGGCGGCGCGGCGATGCTGTTCACGCCGGAGATGAGCGGCCTCCTCGACCAGGACCGCGCCCGCGCCGCCGAGAGCCTGCGCTCCGAGGAGGAGGACCTGGTCCTCGGCGCGGTCCGCGCGGCGGCGGCAGAGGCCGGGATCTGGGTCCATCTCGGCTCGCTCGCCCTGCGCGGCGGCGAAGGCGGGCGGCTGGTCAATCGCGGCTTCGTCATCGACGAGGCCGGCGGCATCCGCGCCCGCTACGAGAAGATCCACCTGTTCGACGTCGATCTCGCCACCGGCGAGAGCTGGCGCGAATCGGCCTCCTACGCGCCCGGCGAGCGGGCCGTGGTGACTGAGACGCCGCTCGGGCCGCTCGGCCTCTCGATCTGCTACGACCTGCGCTTCTCGGGCCTCTATGCGGCGCTGAGCGGGGCCGGCGCGACCGCGCTCTCGATCCCCGCCGCCTTCACCGTGCCGACGGGCGAGGCGCACTGGCACGTCCTCATCCGCGCCCGCGCGATCGAGAGCGCCTGTTTCGCCATCGCCGCCGCCCAGTGCGGCGCCCATGAGGACGGCCGCCGCACCTTCGGCCATTCGCTCGTCGTCGATCCCTGGGGCCGGCTGCTGCTCGACATGGAAACGGCCGAGCGCGAGGTGGGGTTTGCCGAGCTCGACCTCCCGCAGACCGACGAGGTGCGGGCGCGCCTTCCCGTCCTTCGCCACCGCCGGGCGTTTGCGGCGCCATGATCATCTTCGATCTCAAATGTGCGCCGCAAGGCCATGTTTTCGAAGGCTGGTTCGCCTCCACCACCGGTTATGAGGAGCAGCAGGCGAGGGGGCTCGTCTCCTGCCCGCTGTGCGGCTCCGCCGAGGTCGCCAAGGCGGTGATGGCGCCGGCGGTCGGCGCCAAGGCCAATCGCACGGCTGCCGCCGCCGCGCCGCCGCAGCCGTTCCCGTCCGATCCGGAGACCGTCAAGCAGATGCTCGCCGCGCTCGCCGCCGAACAGAAGAAGATCCTCGCCGCTTCCGAACATGTCGGCGACCGCTTCGCCGACGAAGCGCGCGCCGTCCATCTCGGCGAGGCGGAGGCGCGCGCGATCCACGGCCGCGCCTCCCGCGCCGAGGCCGAGAGCCTGATCGAGGAGGGCGTGCCGATTGCCGCGCTGCCCTTCCCGGTGCCGGCGCCGGGCGAGGAGAATTGACCGCGCGCCGCCCGCGTCCTAGTCCGGCCCGTCGCGTGGCCCCGTAGCTCAGCAGGATAGAGCGACTGATTCCTAATCAGTAGGTCACAGGTT
>DASWMB010000277.1:0-1965 GCA_036399955.1 Allosphingosinicella sp.
CGCGGCCGTCGTCGGGCTCGTAGGTCTCGCCGATCGTCTCCGGCTCGTCGACGAGCGCGAGCAGGAGCCGGCACAGGTCCTCGACGTGGATGACCGAGAAGCGCCCGCGCGGCGGCAGCGCCACGAAGCCGCGCCGCGCCATCTTGAAGAGCTGCAGCGTCTCGCGGTCGCCCGGGCCGTAGACCGCCGGCGGGCGCACGATCGTCCAGTCGAGGCCGGAGGCGGCGACGAGGCGTTCCGACTTCGCTTTCGACCAGCCATAGTCGGAGAGCTTGGGCTCGCGCGCCGCGAGGGAGGAGACGTGGACGAAACGGCGGACCCTCGCCCGCCGCGTGGCGTCGATCATGGCGGCGGTGCCGGCGACATTGACGCGCTCGAAGCCGGCCCGGTTTTCCGCGTTGATCGCGCCGGCGATGTGGACGACGGCGTCGGCGCCGGTGCAGAGCTTGATCAGGCAATCGGGACGGTCGAGCGCGCCTTCGACCCAGTCGATCCCCTCCTCCGGCGGCTTCCAGCCGCGGGTGAGGGCGCGGATCTCGAAGCCGGCGGCGACGGCGATCCTGAGCAGGTGCGAACCGACGAACCCCGTGCCGCCGGTGACGGCGATCGTGCGGACCTTGCGGGGCTTCGCGGGCGGCTTCACAGCGGCGACCAGCTTCCCTGATCCCCCTCCTCGTGCGCAGTCGCCGACACCGATTCCTGACGGAGGTGCTCGAGAAGCGCGTCGAGCACGGCGCCGACCCCCGCACCGGTCGCGCCGGAGACGATCAGCGGCCGGACGCCGGCCTCCGCCTCCAGCTCGTCGGAGAGGGCGGCGAGCAGCTCCTCGTCGAGCGTGTCGGCCTTGCTGAGCGCGATCAGCTCCGGCTTGTCCTCCAGGCCCTCGCCATAGGCTTCGAGCTCGCCGCGGATGGTGTGCCAGGCATCGCCGACATCCTCGACATTGGCGTCGATCAGATGGAGGAGGACTCGGGTGCGCTCGACATGGCCGAGGAAGCGGTCGCCGATGCCGGCGCCTTCCGCCGCGCCTTCGATCAGGCCCGGAATGTCGGCCATCACGAACTCGCGGTCGCGGTGGCGGACCACGCCGAGCTTCGGGTGGAGCGTCGTGAAGGGATAGGCGCCGACCTTGGCGTTGGCGTTGGTGACGGCGTTGAGGAAGGTCGACTTGCCCGCGTTCGGCAGCCCGAGCAGGCCGACGTCCGCGATCAGCTTCAGGCGCAGCCAGACCCACATCTCCTCGCCCGGCCAGCCGGTGCCGTGCTGGCGCGGGGCGCGGTTGGTCGCGGTCTTGTAGCTCGCATTGCCGCGCCCGCCCTCGCCGCCCTTCAGGAGGACGACGCGCTGGCCGACCTCGGTAAAGTCGGCGAGGACATGCTCCTTTTCTTCCGAGAGGACCTGCGTGCCCACGGGCACCTTGACCAGGAGATCGCCGCCGCCGGCGCCGGTCTGGTTTCGGCCCGCGCCGCCCTTGCCGCGAGGCGCCTTGAAATGCTGGGTGTAGCGGAAGTCGATCAAGGTGTTGAGGCCCTCCACCGCTTCGAACACGATGTCGCCGCCCTTGCCGCCGTCGCCGCCGTCGGGACCGCCATATTCGACGAACTTCTCTCGCCGGAAGCTCACCGCTCCCGGCCCGCCGGCGCCCGAGCGGATGAAGATCTTGGCCTGGTCGAGGAAATGCATGGAGGCGATATAGCGATTATCGCCGGCAAATCATCTCATCGCCGCGCGAATCCCTCGCTGCCGGCTTGGCTGAGCGCGAAGGCGAAGATGTCCGTCCAGAGATCGACCTGCTGCTCGCGGGCGGAGCCGACACCGTGTCCGGCATTGGCGTCGGTGCGTAGCAGCACGAGCCGCCGGTCGCCGAACCGCTCCAGCGCACGTGCCGCGAATTTGGCCGAAAACCACGGCTCGACGCGCCGATCGTTGAGCCCGACGGTCAAAAGCGTGTCCGGCATGTCCTGC
>DASWMB010000278.1:0-5504 GCA_036399955.1 Allosphingosinicella sp.
CCCTGACGGCGACGATCGCCGCCGGGACGCTGAGCGGCATCGAAGCGCTGTCGGTGAACGGCCGCTTCGCCACCGACCCGAACGCTCGGCCATCCTACGAGCTGGTGCTCGAGAACGGCAATGCGGCGAGCGGCGCGCGGCTGATCGTCAACGGCAGCTCGCTCGCCGCGGAGCAGAGCTTCGGCTTCGACGGCAGCCGCGTCGCCGACGCCCTGCTGACGATCTTCGGCGGCGCCGGCAGCGACCGGCTGACCGGCGGCGCCAACGGCGACGTGCTCTATGCGGGAGGCGGAGCCGATCTGCTGGCGGGCGGCGGCGGCGCCGACGTCTTCCAGTATCGCAGCGCCTCCGAATCGAGCGGCATGGCGACCGACCGGATCGCCGACTTTGTCAGCGGCACCGACAGGATCGACCTCGCCCAGATCGACGCCAACAGCGCCGCCGCTGGCGACCAGGCGTTCGCCTTCGTCGGCAGCGCCGCCTTCAGCGGCGTCGCCGGGCAGCTTCGCGCCGCCTTCGTCGGGCCGAACCTGTGGAGGGTCGAAGGCGACGTCAACGGCGACTTCGAGGCCGACTTCGTGCTCGAGATCGTCGGAGAAGCGGGCCAGCCGCTCGGCGCCTCCGACTTCGTGCTCTAGCGCGGTCAGGCCGCAGCGGGCTGGAGGCGTTCCCAGACGCCATAGCCGTTGCCGAGCACGTGGAAGAGCATCGGCAGGTAGATCGAGCCCGTGTTGACCCGGCACAGCGCGAAGAGCAGCCCGTCGGCGACGATCCAGACGGGCCAGGAATATTGCGTGTGGATCAGCCCGAAGACGACGGAAGTGACGACCACCGCCGCCACGGTACCGATCTTCTGCCGCGCGGCGCCGAGGAAGACGCCGCGGAAGAAGAACTCCTCGACGATCGGGTAGATGAGGCCGACGGCGACGATCCGCACCGCGATCTGGGTCGTATCATATTTGCCGAGCCAGGTGCCGCGGGCGCTCTCGCCGCTCGCGAACAGCTCCTCGGCGACGGCGAGAGCGAGGAAGGCGGCGGTCCAGGCGACCGCCGCTCCGGCGGCGGGCGCCCGGAAGCCGACATCGTCCGTCCAGGAGAGCTTGCGGAAGCGGACGATCGCGAGGCCGACGATCGCGAGGAGCAGCGGCGTTGCGGCTATCTTCAGATATTCCATGCCCGACTCCATGCATCCTGGTGTAACCCACAGGTGACGAGTAACGTCTGCGTTACACGCTGTAAAGCATCGCATTGACAGCGCGGGGCTGCCGCGTAACTCCAGGGTGACGCGGAAAGGGAGCGGGATGGAGCAGGACCCGGACGAGAAGGCGGATCGGATCGCGCGTCGCACGCAGCGCATCCTCTGGGCCTCCGGACTCGCCTTCCTCGTCTGGCAGATCGGCTATTTCGCGCTGTACCGCGATCCGCCGCCAACGACGCGCAACGTCGACAAGGTGCGCACGATCGCGTTTCTGGCCTGGTGCGCAGCGCTGCTGCTCCTCGTCGCGAGCGGCGGAGGCGCCTTTGCCGGCCGCAAGGTCCGGGCGCTGCTCGACGACGAGCTCGCCCGCGCGCGCCGCGGGGAGGCCTATCGCAACGGCTTCTGGGCGATGATCCTGATCGCGTTTGCGGGCTATGTCGCCGCGCATGTCACCGCGATCGGCGCCCTCACCCTCGCCCATGTCGGCCTTTCCGCCGGGGTGATCGTCGCCGTCCTCACCCTCGCGCATTCCGGTCGCCGCTAGGTGCGCGACGGGCCTCTCGGCAATCGCCTGAGGGAAGAGCGGACCCGGCTCGGCCTCACCCAGGCGGACCTGGCGCGGATGGTCGGCGTATCGCGCAAGACGATCAACACAGTCGAGAACCGCGTCTTCATCCCCTCGGCCGTGCTGACGCTCCGCCTCGCGCGTGTGCTCGGCGTCCGCGTCGAGGCGCTCTTCTACCTGACCGGCGAGGACGAGCCGGAAGCGATCGCGGGAGGCGCGCCATGAAGGGCCTATTCGCGAGGACGCGGCGCGAGCGCAACGGCGGCGTCGACGGCCTCAACCTGTTCTTCGGGGCGCTGCTCGGCGCCAATCTCGGCACTTTCGACGAGGTGAAACTCTCCCATTATATCTTGATCATCGCAATCCTGGCGGTGACGGTGGTCGCCCTGCGCATGGTCTCGGCGGCGGACAGGCGCGGGCCGGTGCTGGCGATGCTCGGCACCTATCTGGCGATGCTGTTCGCCTTTGCTGCCTTGCCGCATCTCCACCCGGACGGACTTCGCCCGGGCGACATCCACAAGCTCGTGGCGACGATGGCCGTCTGGGTCCTCCTCTCGTTGGTGCTCGAGCTGACGCCCGCGAGCGATGAGCGTCCGCCGCCGGACGTGCGCGGCGAAGATGAGGCGGGCGAGACTCCGTAGAGGCGGCCTGTCCGATACAATTTGCGACACTTTTGCCGCGCTGCGGCAAAGCGGCGCGACAAAGGCAGGCCAGTGCAGTCCTCGAAACGCGCGATGTCGCGCGCCCGGTTTCGAGGGTCTGTCAATGTTCGCTTCCCGCCGCCTGATCGTCGCCGGCCTGCTTGCCGGCGTCGTTCCCACGCCGCTCCTCGCGCAGGAGCCGACCGCGCCCGCCTCCGCGCCGCAGCCGCCGGCCGAGGAGCCGGAGCCGGTCGACGTGCCGGTCGCCGGGGAGGCCGAAGCGATCATCGTCACCGGCACGCGCCTGCGCGGCCAGGTCGACAGCGACATCCCACCCGAAGTGCAGCTCAACGAAGCGGACGTCGCCGCCTATGGCGCCGGCTCGATCTCCGAGCTGCTCGACGCGCTCGAGCCGCTCACCCAGAGCGCCCGCGGGCGGACGCGCGGGCGGCCGGTGATCCTGGTGAACGGCCGCCGCATCTCCGGCTTCTCCGAGATCCGTAATCTGCCGCCTGAAGCCATCGAAAGGGTGGACATCCTCCCCGAGGAAGTGGCGCTGCGCTACGGCTACCGGGCGGACCAGCGCGTCGTGAACCTCGTGCTCAAGGCCAACTTCAACGCGGTGACGAGCGAGGCCGAGACCGGCTTCGCCACCGCGGGCGGCCGCTCGACTTACGGCGCCGAGGCGAACATCCTCCACATCGACCGCGCCGGCCGCTGGAACGTCGACGCCGAATATCGGCACCAGACGCCTCTGTTCGAAAGCGAGCGCGGCATCCTGGCGCGCGAAGGCGTGGTCGACGAGCGCGACTACCGCACGCTCCTCGCGGAGACCGACCAGCTCTCGCTGGCGGGCACGATCAACCGCAATATCCTCGGCGACGTCTCCGCGACGCTCAACACGCGCCTCGAGGGCAATCTGAGCCGCAGCTTCATCGGCCTGCCGCCGTCCGGCGAGGCACCGGCGCTGACGCGGGAGACCGATAGCCGCACCGCCCATGTCGGCGTCGCGCTGAACGGCGCGGTGCAGCCGTTCCGCTGGGCTTTCACCGGCAATTTCGACCGCGGCCATTCGGAGAGCACGATCGCGACCGGGGCGATACCGTCGACATCCGAGACCTTCACGCAGACCGCGAATGCGGAGATGGTCGTCACCGGCCCGCTGTTCGAGCTGCCCGCGGGCGAGGTCTCGACAAGCGTCCGGCTCGGCGCCGAGCATCAGGGCCTGCGCGGCGAGACCTCGCGGGGCGGGATCGACCAGGCGCGCGAGCTGTCGCGCGGCCGCGGAAATTTCCAGGCGAGCCTGGACGTGCCGATCGCCAGCCGCCGCCTCGGCGTGCTCGACGCGATCGGCGACCTCTCGGTCAACTTGAACGGCGAGGTCGAGCGGCTGTCGGACTTCGGAACGCTGACCAGCGTCGGCGCCGGTCTAAACTGGTCGCCGGTCGAGGAGGTGCGCGTCGTCGCCTCCTTCACGGAGGAGGACGGCGCGCCGAGCATGCAGCAGCTCGGCGATCCCACCGTGCTGGTGCCGAACGTCCGCGTCTTCGACTTCGTCCGCGGCGAGACGGTCGACATCGCGCGGCTCGAGGGCGGGAATCCCGACCTCGTCGCCGACAGCCGGCGGGTGTGGAAGCTCGGCCTCACCGTCCGCCCGCTCGAGGAGACCGACCTGACGCTGCGCGCCGACTATACCAGCAGCCGGATCCGCAATCCGATCGCCTCCTTCCCGACGGCGACGGCGGAGATCGAGGCCGCCTTCCCGGACCGCTTCGTGCGCGACGCCGCCGGCAGCCTCATTTCGATCGACGCGCGGCCGGTGAACTTCGCCCGCGCCGACCGCAGCGAGCTGCGCTGGGGCTTCAACTATTCGCGCCGGCTCGGCGAAGACGCGCCGCGCGGCCGCGGCCGCGGCGGCGGGCGCGGCGAGGGCAACGAGGGCGCAGAGGGCGGCGGCGGCCGCGGCGCCGGCCTCGGCCGCTTGATGGGCGGCGGCCGGCGCGGCGGCGGCGGTGCGGGCGGGCGGCTCCAGCTCGGCCTGTTCCACACCTGGCACTTCACCGACGAGATCCTGATCCGCGAGGGCGTGCCGGTGCTCGACCTCCTGAACGGCTCCGCCGTCGGCGGCAGCGGCGGCCAGCCGCGGCAGGAGGTCGAGCTGCAGGCGGGCCTGTTCAAGGACGGCTTCGGGGCGCGGCTCACGGCGCAGTGGCGTAGCGGCACGACCGTGAACGGTGTTGCCGACGGCGGCGGGGGCACGAGCAGCGGCCTCGCTTTCTCCGACCTCGCGACCGCCAACCTCCGGCTTTTCGCCAATCTCGACCAGCAGGAAGGGCTGATCCGCCGCGCGCCGTGGCTCAGCGACACGCGGGTGACTTTGTCGGTCAACAATTTGTTCGACAGCCGCCAGCGGGTCACCGACGCGGCGGGCCTGACCCCGGCCGGCTACCAGCCCGATTATCTCAACCCCCTCGGCCGCTCGGTGACAATCGGCCTGCGGAAGCAATTCTGATAGAAGCGCCGCCATGGAGCAACCGCACATCCTCGTCGTCGACGACGAGCGCGACATCAGGGAGCCGCTCGCGGCCTACCTGTCGCGCAGCGGCTTCCGCGTCTCCAAGGCGGAGAATGCGGCGGCGGCGCGGCAGGCGCTCGCCGCCTATGCGATCGACCTCATCCTGCTCGACATCATGATGCCGGGCGAGGACGGGATATCCCTCACTGCCTTCGTGCGGGCGACGAGCGGCATCCCGGTCATCCTGCTCACCGCCAGAGCCGAGGAGACCGACAGGATCGTCGGGCTCGAGATTGGCGCCGACGACTATGTCACCAAGCCTTTCAGCCCGCGCGAGCTCGCCGCTCGGATCAAGGCGGTGCTCCGCCGCGCCCGCGGCGAGGGCGGCGGCAGCCCGGTGCGCGCGCCGGACGCCGACAGCTACGGCTTCGGCCCCTGGCTGCTCCGGACCGGCGAGCGCGAGCTGGTCGACGAGAGCGGCGTCTCGGCGCCGCTATCCACCGGCGAGTTCAACATCCTGCTCGCCTTCGTCACCCATCCGCGCCGCGTGCTGACCCGCGACCAGCTGCTGGACCTCAGCCAGGG